>NZ_JAUBRO010000011.1:0-153760 GCF_036701945.1 Microcoleus sp. MON1_C1
TTTTTGGCTAAAGTCAAGCTATTTCCACTCAGCCATGAAGGCTGGTTTTTTTCCCTTGACTTTTTTCTCGTTGTTTGTGATATTGAGTTTAGCTCTCGCTATATCTCTCTATCTTGATTTTTTTGACGAGGTTAATAGTGCTTTAAGCTTTCAAACTATTCTTTTTTCTAGGTTCAGTTTTTTGCCTTTAGTTCGCGGTTCAGTGAACCGCTTTCCTTCTGGCGCTTTATTAATGTATCAACTCTCCCCAGGGTTGTCAAGCGTTTTGCCAAAATATTTTTGACTTTTTTTTGAACCTATATACACCACGGGTTTCGCCTGTCCTTCACCGCTCCGCTATCCGAGCGCTGACTCCTCTTTTAACTATGGGGTCTTTTTTTGGGGCCAAATACGGCTTGTGGCATGACAATTTCCCGCGCATGGGTAGAAGAACTCAGTGGTTCAACATGATGGGGCTTACTTGGAGTATAGGCAAGGCCAAGTTAGAGTGTAAGGTGTGAGGCTGCATCATGGGGTTAGGATGACAGAAGCAGGCTGGTGCATGAGTCATATATTAAGCGGTGTCTGCATTTCTAGGACTTTACTGAGGGAAGTTTGGGTCTCAGATTGAGCCGATCGGGCTTAACAATTCCTCTGATTCAAAATCCAGAAGTTGATACGACACGGTACTCTAACCCTGATCCAACTCCCAGGAATCGATCGCCCGCAAATACACTCTCCTGAATTACACCCCCAAACTCCTTCAGTTACGCCAGTTATCAGCCTTTGATGATCGAGCGCGAGCTGCTCTCCTCAACATGTACATCTAAAAAGTGCAAGTGACTCTCTTCCTCAGTATTGACAGCAATTACCAAACCTCTATTCCCCCAGGGAGCTATCGCCCGGGGTGAGGCGGGGCTGCTAAAACTCCCTACTTGAATCCCTTGACTATTTAACACTTCTATCTGCCCCCCAACATCTGCCAACACCCATCCCCAATTAGCCACACAAGCAGACACGGGCAAAGTTTCAAGAGGAATTCGTGCTACCTTGAGTGGCCACAATTTCATCAACAGCACCGCCGCTTTACCACCTTGAGGAATTCCCAGCAAAGTATAAGGCTCAGGTGTCAACAGCATCTGTCCGACGCTGGCAGACAACCGCACAGAACCCACCGGCGTGCCGCGGCGAGTGAAAACTCTAAAAATAGTTTGGGGATTTTTTGGTTCGTTGTCCGGCCAAACTGCTAAGACGTGTCGCCTATCCAAAAACATTAATTCTGGTAAATAATGTTCTGGTAACGGCACAGTAGCAATCAGCTTCAGGGCTTTTTTCTGATCGCCCGCAGTGCTGTTTGCACCTAAAGAATAAAAACGCAGTTCGCCGGGAACCGCTACTGTCAACCAGTTGCCGTGAGAGTCTACAGCTGCTTTTAAAGCATCTGGACCTTGCCTCAAACCCATATCCAGCAAGCACTGAGGCTCCCAAGAGCGCTCATTGAGCCAGTAAAGTTTTTGCGGAGTGAGAACGCAGCAGCCGTGGGAAACAGGTAAAATGCCGCGCACGATTTCCGGCATTAATGAAATAGAAATAGACATTTCTTGTGTAACTAGCTGTTTTCCCGGCTGAGACCAAACCTTCACCTCTGTACCTACAGCAGCATAGAGATACGTTTCAGTGGCAATTAAAGCGGTCAACGGTGCTGGAAGTATCAGTGGCTTGGGCTGCGAAAGCGAATAGCGCACAGTCCGAAGTAAATTAATCGCCGACAGTGATGCTTTTTCCTCTTCAACTTCTAGCAAAGACTCAGTTTCAGACTTCAGACTTTTATCACCACTGGTTGTGGGGTTTTCCCAAGGAATAATGCAGTCGCCCAATTGCCTGACAGCGGGGTCGTACATGATCAGGCGCAGAGCTTGAGCCATTTGGGAAGCACTGGCAAAACGGCGAGCTGGCAGCTTTTCTAAAGATTTTTTGACTATTGCTTGCAAAGGTTCGGGGATGGCGTCGGGAAATTGCAAGCGTTGATTCAGGTGCGCCCACCTCAAGTCTCCGGGGGTTCCCCCGAAAGGGCGGTAGCCCATTAGCAATTCAAACAGCAGAATTCCTACTGCATATATATCTGACATCGGGGAAAAAAGACCGTAAAACCGCTCAGGGGCCATGTAAGCGGGCGAACCTACGGTAGCGTCGGGAGAAATTTCTTGGTGGAGGCGAGTGGTACCAATTTCTGGCAGCCGACGCGCGATGCCAAAGTCAGAAAGCCGGGGCGACCAACCTTTTGCTCCTAAAGTTAGGAGGATATTTTCGGGTTTGATGTCGCAGTGAACAACGCCTCGGCGGTGGGCGTAGTCTAAGCCGGCTAAAACTTCCATGACTAGCTGTAAACCTTCGAGCAGACGCAAAGGGCGGTCTTGTTTGAGCAGGTTGCGGAGGGTTCCTCCCTCGCAGTAGTCCATAACCAAGTACCTGCCTGTAGCTGTGTGTTCTAGAGCTCGGCAGGTAACAATGTTCGGGTGCTGCAAGGTGATCAGAAACCACAGCTCTCGCAAGAATTCGCTAGTTGGGGCTTTTTGATGACTAAGTTCTTTGAGAGCAACCAGTTGGCTGGTGAGGCGGGAGCCCTGGGGGGGAGCTTCTCGAACGCTGGCACAAAAGACTCGACCAAATTGTCCTTGTCCGACTAGCCCTAAAATGCGGTACTTAGAATGTTGCATCGGTCTAATTATAGAAAAAGCTTGAGCTAGTATTAAAATATGTAAATAATTCTGACAAAAATTCAAATTTTTGAATCGCTCGCCAGGTACAGCCTATGTTATCTCAGGTTCATTCTCAGCCTCCTTGAGAGCGATCGCACAGTCGCACCTACTAAAATCCTTGAGCTTCGGAATCACTATCAATCTTGCCGGATGCCGGTACCCGCTCGGGAACTACCTGTGGCTGCTATTTTAGTCGATCGCGACTATTACAGTTTTTTCAATGCCATCTAGAAAGTATCTAAGGTTTTAACTTTTCAAGGCTAAGCTGGGGAATCGGGGCGAGGGAACAGCGATGACCAAAACAGAAGTGCGGTTATGCCATAGGGGTTAGAGAGCCAGAAGCCGATGCTGTCGTCAAGGCATCTTAACCTTTTTGAGTGTTAGCCAAATTTTTTTGCGCTTTGAATAAGTTGATCGTAACTTGCTAAATACTGAACTTGACAGGAGCAAACATCAATATGGTTAAAATTATTAAACTAGATCCAATTGCGGAGGAAATAGCAGTCGAAACCCGATCAAATATCCTGTCTGCCTTACTTTCCAAAGACTTAGACGTTCTCAAGGAATGCGGGGGGCGGGGAATGTGCGCTACCTGCCATGTTTACATTAAAGAAGGCATGGAAGGCTTGTCGGACATGAATCGGCGCGAGAGAAGGACGTTGGAAGTCATTACTACGGCTAAAGCCAATTCGCGACTTGCTTGTCAGGCTCAAATTATGGGCGAGGGTGTGGTTGTACAGTTGCCTGCGGGGATGTACATTAATGCTATTGAAAATGTCGAAGCTCTGATCGGCCGCCGGGCCCAGCAAGATTTATTACACCCAATTACGGGTCAAGTAGTTGTAGAATCAGGTAAGTTAATTACTCGTTCTATCGTTACACAGCTTAATGAAACCCGCTTTCAAGTAGGACAGTATTTAGTTCGGACTAAAGAAGCTTAAAACTGATATGTTTGTATTTTAGTAGTAGAGAAAAATCTATGTTGAGCCAACTTGCGCGTTTGAGCATGGAAGCAGACGGACGCTACGCCAGTGCAGAAGAACTCCAATTTTTGAAAGACTACTTTCAGTCTTTGAATCACCGGATGAGTGCTTATAAAAAAATTCAAGCCTCTGAAACAGAAATTATACGGCAAGTGGAAGCACAAATGCTGTCTCTAGACCCTAGTTTATTTCGGCGGGGGGCTAACGATGTCACTGAAAAGTGCCGTGGAGATATTGTGCAGGTGTTGAGGCATTCGGCGGCAGCACTGTTGATTAATGATACGGAACGATTGCGCGATCGGCTACTACTTTGGTTGCAAACTATTTTAGGCGCTGTTCAAGTTAGAAATAGTGCAACCGTGACCTACGAGGTGATGAAAAAGGTCCTCAAACAATATCTCACGGTGGAAGAAAGGAACCTATTTTTTCCGATTCTGGACATCAACCGCACTTTACTCGGCAAATAATCAAGGGGGTTGACAACTTAACGCCGATAAACTGTGCCATTAGGAAGAGTGGCTCCAATCAACTTCGCTCCCGTCAAATCCGCCTCAGTGAGAATGGCTCCCCGGAGGTTGGCTCCTGTCAAGTCAGCTTTCTGCAAGTTGGCTTTACTCAGGTTAGCTTTGCTCAAGTTAATTTCATGCAAACAAGAATTAGAAAGGTCGGCATTGATCAGGTAGGCTAGACTCAAGTTGGCTTTGCTGAGGTTTGCCCCGCTCAAGTTAGCTTCCATCAGATAAGCACCGCTCAAGTTGGCTTCGTTTAACAAAGCCTCTGCCATATTAATTCCAGTTAAAAGTTTGCGGCTCAAGTCTACACCGCTGAGGTCGGCCCCGCTGAGGTTAATACCGCTTAAGTGGCTGCCATTCAAAGTAATGTTTCTCAGGTAGGTTTTGCTGAGGTCTGCTTTGCACAAATTGGCTCTATCCAAGCAAGCTTCGCTAAGGTCTGATCCGATCAAGCACGCGCCGTTTAAATAGGCTTGAGTGAGGTTAGTTCGCCGGAGGTTAGCTTTCAAAAGGTTGGCTTTACTGAGGTTAGCGCGGGTTAAGTTGGCTCCCGCTAGGTTGGCTTTGGATAATTCGGCTCCGGTGAGCTGTGCTTCGGTCAAGTCTGCCTCTTTCAGACTCGCTAGACTTAAGTAAGCATCTTTGAAGTTTGCCCCGTTGAGATTGGCTTTAATCAGATAGGCTTTACTGAGATTGGCCTCGGTGAGAACCGCTTTGGTGAGGTTAGCGGCGCTCATATCTGCACCTATGAGATTAGCATTGGGAAGAATTGCTCCGGTCAGGTTTGCCCAATTCAGATGAGCTCCGGCGAGGTTGGCGCCGGTGAGATTGGCACCGATGACATTGGCGCCGCTCAGACTAGCTGCCATGAGGTTAGCACCGGTGAGATTGGCTCCGCTGAGGTCAGCTTTGCTGAGATTGGCTCTGCTCAAATGGGCTTTGGTGAGGTCCGCCCCGCTGAGGTTAGCACCAATTAAGTAGGGTCGTTGCTGGTGTTGGTTGAGGTTTGCCAAAATTAGAGTTGGGGCATCGTTGGAACGGAATAAATCGATCGGACTCAACACAATGCCGCGCAGATTTGCCAGTCTAAAATCTCTTTCGCCGGCTGCATATCGAGTTAGAAGTTCATTGGCGTCCATTAAGTTCTAGCAAAATGTTTGAGGTTTTGATTGATTTTAAATTTTATGAGTTTCTAGAGTAAGTTAGGAATTTTCTACCTGCTCGTTATAATCAGGTTTTATTTAAATTGCTAAAACCGGATTTTTTGACTCAGGCTCTTTTTTATTATTTAACTCACAGTTTTGATGATACAGTGGATAATATGGCTGCCCAACAATCATTTGACAGCTATTAGCAACAAAGTAATAGCTGTCAAATTAGTCAGTTTTTTTGGAAAAGTTGACTGAGAATAGCTTCATGGTCTTTTCCTTCTTCGACCATAGAATCGCCAGGTTGTAGGCGATCGCGCAGTCCTAAAATAAAGCGGTTGCAGTCCGAACCCAATGATTCGCAGGATGTTTGCAGGCAGTGAAGTTCTCGACCCGTAAGCTGACTAAAGAACGCACTTAAAATACCTGCTTCTAAAAAACAGGCTGGTCGCTTAGACTTGGGGGCTGTTTTAGCAAAAAGAGAGTTAGCAATTTTTACTATTAAAAATCCATGTTCCGAATAGCTGGGGTCAAGCTCAAAGGTTCCCCATCCATGAGTTTTCCAACACTGCTGCAAGGACTGAAGAAATTCTACCATTTCCATTTCAGAAACTGGCTGACCGTAGTATTCGCTGACTTCTTCGCAAAAACGCACGTAGAAGTTTTTACCCCACCAGCGACCGCAGTTGAAAAGCACGAGGCGGGAGGCTTGACCTGTTTCTTGTTCTAAGCCGATATAAATGGCTTGAATCAGTGTTTCTGGGAGTGCTAAGAGCCGATCACCCCGGCGGTTTTCGAGGAGGCCGAGTTCGAGGTCGCCTCGGACGTAGGCATCGCTGGCAAAGTAGTTTCCAGGGAGTCTGGGCTGTTTGAGTAAGTCGGCAATATTAATCATCGGAAATTGGGAATTGGGAATCGGGAATCGGAAATTGGGAATTGGGAATCGGGAATCGGAAATTGGGAAGAAAGCTGATTATTTATTACCTTGGTCAATAATAATTGACTGTGCTTGGTCGAAAAATGGTTGCAATATAGCGCGGGCTTGCTCGGAAAGCAATTCTTTTAAACGAGTTTGCAGCAGATTGCAAACAGTTGCTTCGATATTGTGAGTTTGGTGGGCTTCGACTATGCCGGAAAGCCAGTCTACAAGGCGCTGTTCTAGAAAATTTCGATCGTTCAGCAGCATAGCCATAGCGCAGTACCGCAAGACTAAAACCCAGTGTTTGAGCGATCGTTCTAAGGTTTCTTGCTTTTCGTCGGGGAATGTTTCTTGTAGTTTGTTGGCTACTGGTTGGAAGATGCTTGCTTCCTTCTCTCGCAAAAATTCGTAAATTTTTAAGCGCTGGACAAGGGTTACAGCTTGACGCTTAAAAGCTAGGAGTTCTTCGCCTTTTAAAAAGCGGTTTTCTGCCTGATCCAGCAGCGCCTCAATCTCAGGGTGCATGATTTTAATTAAGTGGTAATCGGTAATTGATAAAAGGAAGGAAGTTCGGCAACGAGCAATGTACGGGATTTAACGGATTTAACTAATTGATTTTGAGGGATGAGGAAAGAGGGGTGAGGGAAGATGGAGGAGGGATTGCCCTATTTTTTATTTCCCATTACGTACAGAGATTAAAACAGGTCAAATAGGTCATCAATGGTGACTTCGGCTTGTTCAGAAATAGAAATTACTGGCAAGGGTGGCGGTAGGGGTAGGGCACCTACTTCCGGAATTCCTTCCCAAGAAATAGCTTGAAAAAAGTCTGCTACTGGCTGGGTTAAACTCAGAAGTTGACCGGGGGTCGAGCCAGTTGGGGTTTCTAAAGATTTTCCCAGCCAATTATAGTGACCAAAGAATTCTTGGACAGATTGGTCCAACCATGAAGTTTGACTTTTCATCTTTCTTCCTGCCTGGAGAAATCCACCATCGCACTTTCAATCGCGAAATTGGTGGGAGGAAAGGCAGGGCAGGGGATGTGCCTTTCCAGGTTGTTTACCGCAATATTTCACCGTGTTGCAGTCGATTTTGAATATCGCGGGCGTTAGCACCTTCGTTGAGCCAGAATGCTGCTGCATCAATTTTATCTGGGTTGCCAAGCAGGAACTTGCAATAGGTTTCTCCCATTGAGTAACATTGGAGTTCTATGCAGCTCAGAGGCTTTTTGACTAGAGAGCCGAAAAAACCGGCGAACAAACCAGCGTATAGGTGACAAACCGGTTTGCCTACGTCTCCCAATGTGCGAGCAACTGCTGAGTCAAAGAGGTTGATGAAGATGCAGCCGTGTTTGCGATCGCTCATGTCCACTTCCCAGCGACCCCAACCTTGAGCCGTGAAAGGCCACCACCAAGTTTCTAGCAGAAACATGAGATTTGACTGGCGAATGTTCTGGCTGTATTCGGCACTAAACCATTTTTGAAAAAATTCGGAATCTTGGAGTCCCCACTGGCAACCAATAGTATACATGATGACAGAGGACGCGGGGCCGACTTCTTCTTCGAGCCCCTCCACCAAACCAATAATGAAGTCTTCGCTGGTAAAAATGTTGCGCGACTGATTCCAGTCGTCAATTGTACCCATCTGGCGATCGAAGGCAAAAAAATCCTGAAACCTATAGTGGCTGTGAGTTTTAGGATGCTTTTGCTTAAGTAGCGATTCGCTGTGGGTGGAGATTTCTTTTTTAGCGGTAGAGACCATTGGCGGGTTATTCCTTTTTGGTGTAGTTTGGTGAAAATTAGAGTCAAATAGACTAGCCTGTGTATCCAATTTAACTTTATTTTTCTAAAGGCAGGCACAGGGTATAATTTTTCACTGCAATATAAAAATTAAAAATTCTAGGATGCTAAATTTGGGGGCTTGTTGGGAGTTCTGCCTTCGGACAACTGCTCTCTGAGTGCTGACGAAAGTGGGTATAACCTTAAACGGCTATGTGTTATCGTTTTGTGCAAGCTGTCCACTATATATATAGGGCATATGGGGATGAAAAATCACGCTTGTATTGCAATAGGCATCAATCAATATCAGTTACTCCAGCCTTTGAGTTATGCCCAAGAGGATGCAGAGGCTCTGTACGGTTTTTTGACTGAGGAGGCGGGTTTTGCGCCGGATGGATGTCTGCTGATGACCGATAGCTCGCCGTCGCTGTGGGGTCAATCTACATATCCAAATCGGGAAAATATTCTGAGATTGACCCAAAGCCTCTGCGCGGAACATGTGCAACAGGGAGATTTACTCTGGTGTTTTTTTAGCGGCTACGGTGTCAGCTATGAAGGTAAGGATTATTTGATGCCTGTTGACGGCAATCCGGCTGACATTCAGGGTACGGGGATTCCGGTAGAGTTGCTGTTGAATACTCTGAAAAACGCTCCTACGGAAACGGTATTGGTGCTGGTTGATATGAACCGCAGCCAGATTGTGAAAGCGGGGGAAACGATCGGCTCTCAAACGGTCGAGCTGGCGCGGGAACTGGAAATCCCGACGGTGCTTTCTTGCCGCCCGAATCAAGTTTCGCGGGAAACTTCGGCTTTGCGTCAGGGGTTTTTTACGACGGCGCTTTTGGAGGGGCTACGATCGGGACAGTGCATGACCATTAAGGGTTTAGACCGTTTTTTGAGCGATCGACTGCCGGAGCTGTGCGACCACCATTTGCGTCCGAAACAAGAACCTTTGATGGTTGTGAATCCTCCGGGGAAGGCTAATTTGGTGATTTTGCCGGATGCTTCAGGGGTACCAACTTCTGCGTTGGCCGGACGCAACGGCAATATGACGGTTGGTACGGCTGATGGGTTCGATCGCCCGCAAATGGCGACGGCTACGGCTCGAATGGATCTGCCTCCGGCAGTTCGCAACGCTCAGGATTCGCCGGTTGAGATGCCGCCTGTGTCGCAGCCAAATGCTGTAGCCCCTGCCGATCGGGGGGGCGATCGACCGAACTTGCAAAAGCCGGAGGATGAGCATAACGGGGGGTCGGATAAGTCATTTTTGCAGCAGCTAGTTTTATGGAGTTCAGCTACGGCTTTGGTGTTGCTGTTGGGTGTTTTTGTGACGAACAAATCAATTTTTGTTGGTCAGCAAGAAGGAGATCCTCGATCGCGGACTGAAAATGCCCAAAACTCTGGATCTCAAAAATTTACTGGTACTGGGGGATCGCAGAACCAACCGCGGGCGGTGCAAGCGGGGACTGGAACCAAGCAGCCACCATCGAGCCAGCAGGTGTGGGCGGAGGCGAAAACTTTCCTCAAGGATGGTTCGGCTTCTAGTTTTAATAAAGCAGTGGTTAAGGCTCGAACGATTCCGGCTAGCGATCCGCTCTACCCGCAGGCTCAGCAGGATATTGAGCGCTGGAGTTTGACAATTTTGGATATAGCTAACGGGCGGGCTGCTCGGGGCGACTTCCAGGGGGCGATCGGGGCGGCTAAATTGATGCCTGATGTCAATCAGCCTGTTTACAATCAGTCGAAACAGGCGATCGCTCAGTGGGAGGAGCTATCCAAAGACCAGGATGTAAATATTGCTTTGCTATCGGCTGCTAAGGGTCAAATTAAGCGGGGGGTTGCCTCTTCTTACAGTAAAGGCATCCAGCAAGCTAATAAAATTCCACCCGGTCAGCCGAAGTATGAAGAAGCTCAACAGTTAATTGGAGAATGGAGCGAAAGTATTCTCAAAATTGCTCAGTTGCGCGGTTCTCAAGGAAAGCTTAAAGAGGCAGTTGAAGCTGCTTCGCTGGTGCCGTCGGGTACTCAGAGTTATCAGCCTGCTCAGAAAGAGATCGCCAATTGGAAAACTAAGCTCCAACGCCAGAAAAAAGGTTGATTTAGTTGATAATTTCTCGGTTTCTCGCCGGGAAATTATCTTAGCGACTGGCCGAAATAGGTCGATAGGTCGCTCGATACCTCTTGATACTGCAAAAAGAGATCTACACATCGATAATTTAAAACCAATAATTTTATTAACCCTTGCCCCTCCGCAACTTCTGCGCGAGGGGATTTTATATGCTGCCTGGTCGGTTCGTTTTTGTAGAGTGAAAGATATCTTATGGGCTGGTTAATTGGGGTTGCGTAATAGCGGGATAATTTTAATTTTTTTTATGGGATGGGTTCTCGTCTTCCGAAGGCGTGTATTTTCACAGCAGGTGGGAGGCCTAACCTCTACTCCCCACAATAATCCTCAAATGGTGTAACGTCGGTTAATTAATATCTTTAATTCACGTGCAGATTTCCATAAACCGACGCTTCCAACTTCAAAAACCATTGTTTTTTAACAAGAAGGATGGCTGTAAATAATTTTTTTTAAGAACATAAATTTCTTTATAAAAAAGTCGTCAATGAGTTGATTTTACGATGCCATTCAAATAGTTAATTGTTAACTTTTATCAATTAAAATTATTAGCTTAATGTTGAGTTGGTTTTAATTTTATTAACTAGCAAATTGGGCAAAATTGAATTGCTATCAAACGCCACTGGTAAAGGCAAAATCGCCTGAAAAAATAGGGTATGTAGAGTTAATTTTTTTACCTCTCTTGGTGGGCTATTAGGAGCGGTCAATGGGTGGAAGACTGTTTAAACTTGTGCTGTTTTTAAATTCTTAGCAGTGAGCGATATGTTATGAATTATACAAAATGAGCATTTATTGGCAATTCTAGCGAACGAGCGATCGTCCCTAAGGAATTCAGGAAACAGATTCACCGCCAGACAGCACAAAATACCTGGATTGCCAAGCTGCGAGTCTTCCTTTCCCCGGACATCGCTAAGCTGCCTTAATTAACACAAATAAGGGCTTTGCAAGAAAATCCAAAAAATATATCCTTGAGAAACAAGAATAAAAACTTACTCGCTTATTGTAGCCCCGGTAACAACACGTATGCCTGAAGTTATAGTCCCCAGCCAAGCCTACGGGACGATCTAAATCAATAGGGTGATGTGGCAGTGTCCGGGTGTTAAGAGGGGCGCTCGAAGAGGAATGTTCCCCGAGCGATCGCTTCCCAATCGGGGAGGGTAAAACCTAGGAAGGCAAGGAGTTGGAGACAATGCTGAACTTTTTGAGTTCCGGAGAGTAGCGTTAGCACTAAACTCTGCCGTATTGTGGAAATTGAGCCAAATTTGTAACAGTTCTTAACTATAAATAATTGTGCCAAAACTGCTAGCATAGTGACACTTTTGCTAGCAAAAACAGATAAAGTAAATAAAGTTGGCTAGCTCTAGACGCCCCGATCCCCATCCTGGGGATGTTGAATCAATTTGATTCATAGCAAGTGGTTTTAGAGTTACAATCGGAACCAAAGCATCGCTATTTAACTGAGTTCTTTACTTACTTTTACTTTCAGCTATGAACGTGGATTTTATCAAAGCCCAAGTCAGGTTGCTACAGGGTGCAAGTTCATCGGAGCGAGAAACCCTTATTAAAAACATCGGCGTCTGTGCTGGCGTGATCCGACCGGGAGAGTATGTGACTCCGCAACGGAAGCACGCCATCACTCTATGGCTGCAAACAAATGCGGTTCGCCTCCGACTTCCCCAACTTCCTCTGGACTTATCCGGCCAAAAGCCTTAACAGGGAAGTAATCAAGAGGTAGCGGCAGAATCAAAGAAATTAGTCAATCTTACCTAAAAGTGCTTTTTTATTGAGCTGTACAGGATCAATGAAACACGATTAAGATTGAAAAAATGTTTGTAGGGAAAGTTGGGCTCGAAAACACGCCTGTGGACAAGAAGCGGCCGACCGCCTTGGTCGAAGCAGGAAGTGAGCGTCAAACCTGCTCTCACAGTAGATTTGACTAAGTTTCACAAAACGGATTATTGTGCACAACTATAACCTGGGTTATTTGCTTTTAGATTTGAGATTCACGATTTAGCTCGTATTGGATAAATAGGCTATTGGTGGATCGCCTGAAAAATTATCCTATTCAATAGGTATAACTAATTACAGGGGCAGTCATTGAACTGCCCTTACTTTTGAACCCCGAGGGGGAAAGGCTGCAAGTTACAATAAACGCATCTACTTGCAGATAGAGTTTAGGTAAACTCTCATGTAAGCTGCAGCGCCTCTATATTATCTGTTATGTTCGAGATGGGGAGAGGGGGAGAGGATTTGACGAGCTTTAAAAGGGAACTAATATCATCAAACAGAACGACTTATTACAATTCACTTGCTTTCTAATATATTTTTCCACAAAAATACTGTGAGCAAAAAACAAAAATTTCCTTATTTAGTTGGTTCCCGATGGACTTCACACCAAAAAACTTGGGGGTGGCGACACTTTCAAGTGGTCAACCGAAAAAACGAAGGTAAATGGGTATTTGCAGAAATGGTGGCGGCTTGCGATCCAAGTGTCCGTTTTTGGCTCAACGCCGCACAACTCAAAGACAGATCGCTCTGGCAAGCTGGATGGCAGTCTACGCAAGAATTAGAGGAATTAGAAACAGCAGACTAAAAGACAGCGCTGTGGGGTAGAGTGAGGTAGACAGGGGTAATGACTAATAGCAACAGGGTAAAATAATGAAAAAAAAAGTTGTCTTATTGGTGTGTTTGCTAATTAGTGCTGCATTAGGCGGTGGATTTTCCGAAGTGTCGATCGCAACCAAGGCGATCGATCGCAGCAATATTCTGTCTGCCGATATTCCAACTCCCGCAGGGGACTTGTCCAACCTAGCCCTTACCTTACAAGACTTGCCCGCAGGTTTTACAGAAATGCCACCTGCGACGATCCAAAAACTGGTCAGCAGTCTCAATAGGTTGAAACCAGGAAGCGTGTTTGCTTATCAGAAGAACGACGATCAGCAGTTTCAAATAGTTGGAGGATTTACAACGCCACTGCCCAACCGGATCGATCGAGCTACATTTGATGCTCAAATCCGTGAAGGGAGTTTTGCACAACAGTTCTCCCAACGTTTAAACAGTGGTAACAACGAATTTCAGTTTGCTAATCTTACCGCTTTAACCTTAGAAGACAAGATTGGCGAGGTATCGGGTGGGTGGACAACTCAAGGAAAAATAAAAGGTGTAACAATGAATGTCGAAGTTGCGCTGTTTCGACGGGGAAAAATAGGAAGTTTTCTGATGATAATATATCTCGACGGCAACAAACCCGCTATAACGATTAGCGAAGCAGCGCGCAAATTAGACAGCAGGATGATGGAATTGAAACCAGACTTAACTCAACCGCAATAAGTGGGTACTGCAAGCTGTAAAAAAAATCAGTTTTCTACCTCCAGATGACACTCAGATTAGTTACACTAAAAAAACTCGTGTATAAATAGCAGATAAACTGGGTTTTTCTGGTGTCAGTACCGATGAATATCACCAGAGATTTTAGTAGATGGAACCCGGTTTATGCCTCCAGAAATTATATCATGTCTGTTGAATTGCCCGTTATAAAATTTTGTCGCCTGGTTGGGGCGGGTTTATAAATATGGTGGATGTGAATTACAGATTATTGGTGAAACTCGCCCCAACAAGTATTGTGGTTAATTTACCTGACATGATATGACTGAGAAGAAAGAGCTTTGTTTCCAGTAAATTATACCAAAATACCTCTGTCTGTGTGTCTTTCTCTGCAAAAAGCCTGCAACATTTACAACAAAATCCTCGTTGTCAATCACCATTCGTTCAGGATTGAAGCCGGAGAAATGTTCGGTTTCCTAGGCCCCAAAGGTGCCGAAAAATAGACCACAATTCGGATGCTGGCTACCCTGACTAAGCCCAGCAGCGGTCAAATTTAGGTAGCTGGATATGACGTGATGCGGCAAAGCTTGCAAGTGAAACAGTGCATAAGCGTGTTGCTTCAACAAATCAGTGTTGATAATCAGCTTTCAGTATGGGAAAATATGGAGTTTCACGGGTCGATGCACCACATTCCCAACCAGAAACGGCAACAGTTCATTAAACAGTGGTTGGAATATGTAGAAGTAGCAGAAAGGCGAGATGATTTAGTAAAAAAATTGTGGGGGGAATGAACCAAAGTTTGCAAATTACCAGACAACTTGGGTACGAGGCGCAAATCTTATTTTTGGAGGAAACGACGGTACGGTTAGACCCGCAAAGGCGGTGATTGTGGGAAATTATTCGAGATTTGAACAAGCAGGGAATGAAAATGCTGTTGACAACGCATTATATGGATGAAGTGGAGTATTTGTGCGATCGCATCGGCATTATGGACGGCGGCAGGCTAATTAGACTAGGAACGTTGGCCCAACTGCGGCAGGAACATGACCAAGGGTTAGTGATGAAACAAATAGGCGTTCGCTGGAAATATAAGTTTTTTCCTACTCGGGAAGAACCCGATTTTTATCTGGATGGCAAAGATGATAAAAATGGAAGGATGGTTATTCCTTCTAATTGAGAGGATATTTTTGTAGAATAGCTGACGGGCAGACAGTGAGATTGATAAATAGCTAATTGCTAAATTTGATACTCTAACGTGGTAAATTGACGATTAACACTGCTATTTTTTTAGCAAAATCATCGGAATCCCGGGAAGCAAAAAAAGTTTAACGCTCTACTTCTAGCGGTTAGGGGCGCCATGACGCACCCTATATATAAATTTTATGCGTCCCGGACTGAGATAAAGAAAAATAAAATTGAAATAGTTGGGTTTTGTTCCTCAACCTAACCTACACTATTAATCATTTGTGTAAGGGGAATGTTTATTACCGATTCTCATTATTCACGACACGGAAGTTAGTGAGATACGGATAGCTGTTGTTTTCGTGATTCCTTCTTATTTCTTGCTTCCTCCTTCTTCTTTCAACGTCCCAATTCCTAATTACTAATTCCCAAATGACTCGCTTAGCCACAACAATAGAAGCCATACTTTACCTAAAAGGTCAGCCAGTGTCGATCGCAGAAATTGCCGAGATTGCCAAATGCGATCGAGCCGAAGCCGAAGACGCCATCATCGAACTCATGTCTGACTCGTCCCACCGCGACAGTGCATTAGAAGTCGTCGAAACCCCCACGGGATACAGCCTGCAACTCAGAGAAGAGTTTGCCAGTTTAATGCAAACTTTAATACCTCCAGAATTAGGTGTTGGAGCTTTGCGGACGCTGGCTGCGATCGCCCTCAAAGGCGGCATCGCTCAGCCAGATTTAGTTAACTTGCGAGGTTCAGGAGCTTACCAACAAGTGCAGGAACTTGTAGAAATGGGTTTTGTCCGCAAACGGCGGCCTGCTGAGGGGCGGTCATATTGGTTACAAGTTACCGAGAAATTTCATCGGTACTTTCAAGTAGACCAACTGCCAAAACAATTGCAAATTGACTTTCAGGCAAATTTGTACCCAAGCAATGACGAGTAGTTTGAAGTAGAATGTAACCAGCCAGAAATTAAGAATCGCCAAATGGTTTTTCACCCTGACTTTGACACATCCAATGCCCAACAAACGGCAGTCAATCCACTGCTGAAGTACCTCCAACACCAATCCCCGGAGGTTCTAGCCCGAGTCGCCAAGTCCGTCAGCCCCGACATCAGAGAAATTATCTCTCATAACGTTCAAGGACTTGTCGGGGTTTTGCCTTCAGAAAATTTTAACGTCGAAATTACCACTGACCGCGAAAACTTAGCAGGTTTGCTAGCTTCAGCGATGATGACAGGCTATTTTTTGAGGCAAATGGAGCAGAGGATGCACCTAGAAGAAAATTTAGCAAGCACCAGCTCGATTCAACCAAACTCGCCCAAAGACAAGTAAAAAGATCAACGGGTTGGGGAAGCCAGAAAGATGAAAGTTGTTAAGAAAAACCCATAATCCTGAATCAGGGAGGCACAGGGAATTAAGAAACCGGGCTGTTAACCGGGTATCCCTCGCCCTACACTGAGGATTTTGGTGAAAAAACCCGGTTGCTGCATCCAGGACTATAAAGTATCAGATTTATCTTTCATCCTCGACCGTTTGCCACTAATAGCAGTTTCCCAAAAGAAAGCAACGGTAGGTAAGCTCCAAATCCTTATCCCGTAAGTCATTCCCACTTCTGTAATCGAAAATCTCAAATGGTATTACCCACCCGCGGAGCTACCCGATAAGGGAAAAGCACCCGGACGTACTTTGATATTCTGAACTTGACCTAAACGGTTAATTTCCAGTTCGAGTTCTTTGCCCACAACAGTGTTTTCCACCCGTTCTTGCACGTCCCCGGGAGTGTTGACTGCAATTCCGTCAACTTTTTGAATGACATCTCCGGCGCGCAAGTCGGCTTTTTGAGCGGGAGAATTTTCTACGACTCGCGTCACGGCTACGCCTTGATCGAGGGTAATTTTATTATTATCGAGCTGTTTGTTGAGTTCGGCCTTGGTGGCGGCAGTCAAGCTGACCATTTGAATGCCGAGATAGGGATGTTCGGCTTTACCTTTGGCAAATAACTGATCGGAAACTCGTTTGGCGGTTTCGATCGGAATTGCAAATCCCAAGCCCTGAGCGTCCGCGCGGATAGCGGTATTGATGCCAATTACTTCGCCTTGGTCATTGAGTAGCGGCCCGCCAGAATTGCCGGGGTTGATGGCGGCGTCGGTTTGGATGAAGCGGACTCGCTTGTCGGGGATGCCGACTTGCGAACTCGATCGACCCGTAGCGCTGATAATGCCCACAGTCACGGTATTGTCGAGACCTAAAGGATTGCCGATCGCGATCGCCCACTGTCCCGGTACAATATTGTCCGATCGACCCAAAGCCACCTGCGGCAGTTCCTTAGCATTAATCTTAACCACAGCGACATCCGTCAGCGGATCGACTCCCTGCACCTTACCCTCAAACTCGCGGCCGTCTTTGAGCGTCACCTTGACAGTATCCGTCCCCGAGACAACGTGAGCATTAGTAACGATGCGGCCGTCAGAAGTGAGAATAAACCCGGAACCCGTACCTCTCTTGGTTCGTTCTTCCGGCTGCGGCAAATTTTCCCCAAAAAACCGACGAAACAAAGGATTTTTGAATGCTTCGGGCACTTGATTCGCCACCTTGCTCGATGCGTCAATCCGCACTACAGCCGGGCCGACTTTTTCGGCTGCTTCAGCAATAAAATTGGGATTGCTGCGATCTACCGCCCGATTTTCCTGAACCGGAGGAGACGCATAGGGGGGGATTTGCTGGCGCACTACTGGCAAAACCAATCCGGTTTCCAGAGTGTTTGAGCCTTGCAGATAGCGATTGCCCAACCATCCCAGGCCTCCCCCGATCGACAGCAAAGTCACATAAAGGGTCGTTTGCTTAAAAGATAAACTCATTTAATAACTCCCGTTAAATACTTCATCCCCGCAGACACGTTCCGAATCAAGCATTTTTGTCTTGACGACGGGAAGGAAGCGGGGCGGGGCGTACCGCTTCCTCAAGAACATACCTGTTAACAGGCAGGCGCTGATGGGCATCACAAGCAATTTTTGCCTGATTTCCCAAGAGCGACCAAAACTAATAATTCTCATCCTAACTTGGCTTAGCCTGGGATTTACAGTCTGGGGGGTGGCTAGAGCTTTCAAATATGCCGTTTCACTCGACTCAAAAATTGTCAATTGTCCGAAATGAATACTTTCTTCTCTATCTAATGACTTTGAAACGTTTATTTCTGCTGATTTCTGCACTACTTTGGTCGATCGCACCCGTTGGGCAAACGGCGGCAAATACCGAGATCCCACCTGCAAATCTTCCCTCAGGTACACCTCTAGAAAACCCCGACCCCGCGCGCGATTGCCCGAGTCCGGCTATGTCTCGATTGCGCCCCCACACTGTGGCCCAGGGCGAAACAATAGAAAGCATCGCGCGGCAGTACAATGTGATTCCTGCGGCGCTGATCGGAATAAATCCGACGTTGCGGGGCCCTCAAGTATCTGCTGGAAGTGCGATCGTCATTCCTCCGTACAGTGGCATCGAGGTAGAAGTACCTGCGGGCTGGAATTGGCAAAAACTGGCAGAAGCTTACAAAGTGCCCGCAGATTTGCTATTTGAGGCGAATGGGTGCAGGTCTTTGGGGCAAACCGTGTTTGTACCTGCGGTGAATAGGTCGATCGGGCCTTCTGTAAATCCCGATAAAACGCCATCGGTGCAAAGATTTCCGCTGCCCGCCCCAGCAGTGGAAGCTTTGCGTTACGGGCGGCAATTGCATCCGGCGCGGCGCGAATTTTTTTTCCACAGCGGCGTAGATTTTTTGGCGTCGGAGGGTACGCAGGTTTTGGCGGCGGGCGACGGGACTGTCGCCTTTGCCGGGCCGCAGGGGGATTACGGGAATTTAGTTGTGGTGAACCATCAAGCAGGGAAGCAAACGCGCTACGCTCATTTGAAAGATATTGCCGTAAAAGTCGGTCAAAAAGTGCTGTCTGGAGAAGTTTTGGGAACTGTCGGGACGACGGGAAAACGGGACATTCCGCCATCTCATTTGCATTTTGAAGTTCGGTACAATTCGGGTTTGGGTTGGGTTGCTGAAGACCCGCTGCTTTATTTGCAAGCGACTATTAAAAAATAGGATTGTTAGTGTCAGCGAAATATGAGCGATTTACTGTAGACAAGCTTTAGAAATTACGATGGAGCATAGCACAAGGAGGACAAGTCCACCATATTGAGAGCAGACGCCAACTGTTGGCTGGTTAGTAAGGCAAAAGCTACTGAAAAGCGGTTCTAGCCCGTATTTTCCCGAATTTTACGAAAGTGATTAGCACCTAATTGGAGACTAGAATCTCTGCGATTCTTTTCGGCATAGATTTAAGCTTCGCTGGCCTCGAATCAAGGGAACCGATACGTAGCACAGCGTTACACAGCATCCCTACACACCTAGCGAAGATTTAGCAATTGGTAGTTATGTATCACCTTGCGGTAACTACTCTGCCAGAGTAACCAAGCTCTAGAATATTCCGAGCTGGAGTAAGGAATTGTATGGCTTAAAAGGCAAGCCCGTGACGAGATTTGAACTCGTGACTTCCTCCTTACCAAGGAGGTACTCTACCACTGAGTTACACGGGCATAAAAAATTAAGAATCTCCAATTAAAAAATTAATTTTTAATTCTTAAATTTTAACTTTTTATTAAATTGAGGTGGGCCGAGCTAGATTTGAACTAGCGTAGGCGTAGCCAGCGGATTTACAGTCCGCCCCCATTAACCGCTCGGGCATCGACCCATTTCCATCACAGTTATAAATCCTAGCACCTGAATCTTTATTTGCAACATTATATTTAAAACTCTAATGATTAAGTAGAGAAACCATAAGTCATTTAGGGCAGACCGGAAAATAGAATACTGTTTCAGGTACGCATTGCTAAGTCTAGGCTTGGTGCCTGCCCTGAGCACGCACCCTAAGTCTAGACTTAATCCAAATCCCTAATTCACTAATTCTCCGGTTTCTTGCAGGGAGTGCAGGCGGCGGTAAATGCCTTGTTGGTTTAAGAGTTCTTCGTGGCTGCCAATTTCGACGATTCTACCGCCGTCGAGTACGACGATCGTATCGGCTTCGCGAATTGTACTCAGTCTGTGGGCAATAATTATGGTGGTGCGCGTACCGAGGATATTCTGCATGGCTAGCTGGATCGATCGCTCCGACTCATAGTCCAAACTAGAAGTAGCCTCATCAAAAATTAACACATCCGGCTCCACCAACAGCGCTCTCGCAATCCCCAACCGCTGCCGCTGACCGCCGGACAACCGCATTCCTCTCTCCCCGACCACGGTATAGTAACCTTGGGGCAACAGCCGCACAAAATCGTCTACTTTGGCAATGCGACAAGCATCCTCAACTTGCTCGAAAGTTGCATTTCTGTTTCCGTAAGTCAAATTTTCCAGCAAAGTACCGTTAAAAACGTCTACTTCTTGGTGGACAATGGCTAAACGCTGGCGGTAGCGAGTCACGTCTAAGCTGCGAATGTCTTCGCCGTCGATCAGAATGCTGCCGGAATTCGGTTCAAAGTAGCGAAACAGAAGTTTAACTAAAGTCGATTTTCCGGAACCCGATCGCCCGACTAATGCTACAGTCTGACGGGGATGAATCAATAAATTCACATCCTGCAAAACGGGTTTTTGACTGTCGTACCCGAATGTCAAACCGCTGAATTCAACTTTGCCGGTAAATTTATAAGGCGACGCCGATCGAGCATTTTCTGCTAAATTAACCGCATCAACACCGTCTGGCGTTTGCATAAACTCGTGGAACCGGATCATTGAAGAATAGCGCCGCGCCAATAATTCGGCGATAATGCTAATCGGACGCAGTTGGGAATATGCCATGCTTGCCAACGTGTAGACGGTAACAAAATATCCGAGGGAAATTTTGCCTGCAACCGTGGCGGCTAGGCTAAAACCGAGAACTGAAAACAAACACAGTTGGACGATCGTCTGCTGGTATGCCCCCAAGGTGACGTATCCTTTGTGAATGCGGTGGATCACGACTTTTAATTCGCGATCGAGTCTGGTTGTTTGCCTTTTGAGTTCATCGCTTTCTGTGGCAAAAGCTTTGACTGTTTTGATGTTGGTGATAATTTCCGAGTTGCGGCTTTCGGTATCTTCGATGTATTCATCCAGAATTTCTTCGCGGGCAGTCACCCCTTGCAAGCCTTTTAAGGTGAAACTGAGGATAAATAGGAATGAAACCAAAATTAATAAGCCAATCCGCCACTCAATTAAGCAGATAACGGAAAAAATGCCGATTAAGCGCACGACTTCGGGGATGAATTCGCCGGCAATTTCTGGGTAAGTCCAAGTATGGTTGGCGATGCCTTTGGCGATGCGGCTGGCAATCCGTCCGGCGTTGTTTTCGTCGTAGAATTCTAGGGGTAAGGTGAGGATTTTGCCGATCGCACCTCTCATTCGATCGCGCCTCGCCCTCAATGGTATCGCCCAGTGGAACCAATTTGCCACCCAAGGCTGTACCGGTGCTTTGGCGACTGTTACCAGAAAAATCATGCCCAGCAAGATGGATAGCGATAATATTTTGCTGGGTGAGTGCTGGGTAACAGAGGCGATCGCTGTTATGAGTTTTTGCGTTACTGTATCTGTAGGTTGACCCGACAATACGTTTAATATTTGACCGATCGCGTAGGGAACAAGCAAATCGGCTAATGCCAAAACGCTCGATGCGCCTATGCTGTAAACTGATATTTTCCAGTAGCGACTGTAGTATTGGAAAATGTCCTGAAAGCTTGCCATAAATTTTTGTTGAGATACAACCCTTGCAAACACTTGCATCTAAAACTGCGCTCTCGGCGCGCCTTGTTTACAAGTGTACTACAAAAGTAGTGGAACGGGCAGTCATCTGGGATCATGCTAGTGACTCGCCCGATCGGGTGATTTATGGCAATCATTCGATCGTCAGCAATCGATCCGGATTCCTGGGCAATAAATTCAAGACGAAGGGCAAAAAAATGCAAAAGACAGAATTTTTCTTAAATTCTGCCTTCTGAGCAAGGTCTGATAAGTTTTACGTTTGAGTAGTCTGTTAGCTGAGGGTGTAGGCTGATTGCAGCGCCCACCAGATCAAGAAGCCGATTCCGCCGGCAATGACAATCGCCGAAATGGCGATCGCTATAGGACTGTCAGCTCCCTTGAACTTCATGATTCCGCGATTTAAATCTGACATGACAGTGTTCTCCCACAATTCCAGCTTGATTGTAGCTTTGCCGTCGGCCGATGGGGCTCAAATTTCACGGCAATTACTGATTTGGTTAATGATCTGGTTGCTGAAATTTCAGTTGGGGATAGGCTTTGGGGGTTTTTACTGGGTTTCTGAAAAAAACTTACTAAAAAGACTTGACAAATTTCGAGAATTGAGACAATATTGTTAATACCGCAGGAAATGCGGGTGTAGCTCAGTGGTAGAGCGTCACCTTGCCAAGGTGAATGTCGCGCGTTCGAATCGCGTCACCCGCTTTAGAAGATAAAAACATCAAGGAAAGGGGAAAGTAGATCGAGAAAGTTTTCGGTATACTCCTAATGATGGTTGAAAATACCTAAGTTAGTGGTAAAATTGAATGCAGAACTTGCAAGTCAAAATTGCCGGTCGGACATATCTCGGAACAGGCAGTTGAAAGCCTCGGTAGGGCGGAATTGACAAGTTTGATTAACTGGATATGTTAACGATTATTTTTGCAAAAACGCTTTTTTTATCTGATCGCTAGTGCCATCTCAAAAAGTTCCAAAGATTGACTTAAATGATGAGTACCCCTGTCCTTGCCGACGCCGGGGTCGTCTAGTGCCTATAACGTTGACAGAAGCCTTTGGATGCAACCGCTGTCAACAAATATTTGTATTGGACGAAAGTGGATACGTGATTGAGCAACTATCAACGAACTATCCTTACAAGCAGGCTTGGCGGTGGACAGGGAACCAGTGGAACAGAGCGCATCCGGGTTTGAAGGCCCATTATTTGCCACTGGCTTTGGGTATGATATTGGTGCCGCTAGTGATTTGGTTGCCCTTGGCGCTGCACTCGCCGGGCCCGAATATTATTCTGTGGGCAATGGTCGCCGTGCTGCTAGCAATGCTGCCGGCGCTGATGGTATGGCTCGCTTACAGGCGTTAGCTAGATGATAATAGAGGATTTTACCCATTCATCAGATGCCGCAAATGTCGCGCGTCGCGCTTATCAAGCTTCTTTGGAGTTGGCTGCCACAAAGAGTGCGGATCGCGCGGCAGGTTTGCAGGCGATGGCGGGCTGGCTGAAACGCCGGCAAAATGACATTTTAGAAGCAAATACTCTGGATCTAGAAGCAAGTCGGGACATGGCGATTCCCGAGTTGATCGTGGAGTGGCTGAAGCTGACGCCGGAACGGATCAAGACAACTGTGCAAATTCTGGAACGGTTGGGGGAAATGCCAGATCCGATCGGTAGGGTGATCAATGCTTCTTATCAGGTCGATCGGTGTCAGGTTTACTGTCAGTCGCTACCGCTGGGGGCGATCGCTCTAATTTACGAGGCGTTTCCCGAGTTGGGGGCGATCGCCGCGGGTTTGTCTCTCAAAAGCGCTAACAGTTTGATTCTTAAAGGTGGCAGCGAAAGCTGGCAAACTAATACAGTAATTGGAGAAGCTTTGGTTTCGGCGATCGATGAGGTCGGTTTGCCCTCGGGATGTTTGCAGGTACTGCCGCCTGATCGGGGCGCTTCGATCCGAGAATTGGTCACTCAAGACCAATATCTCAATTTAATTATTCCCTACGGCAGGCCAAGTTTGGTGCAGCAGGTGGTGAGGTTGTGCACAGCACCCGTTTTGAGGTCGGCAATGGGAAATTGTTACCTTTATTGGTCACCGACTGGCAGTTTGGAGATGGCAAGGTGGATGATTTTGGACAGCCATCAAAGCGTGCCCGATCCTGTTAATGCGATCGAGAAAGTGCTGATAGATCGCAACCAAAAGCCTTCTTCCTTAGTCAGGCTGTGGAACAGTTTAAAAGAAAAAGGCTTTCAAATTAGCGGTGATGCGGATCTCGTCGCAGATTTCCCCGACTTGAAGCTGGCGGAACCATACGAGTGGACTCAACCGTATTTAAACAAAACTATAGCGTTTAAAGTTGTCGATAGTTTAGAGATTGCGATCGGCTGGATCAACCGCTACAGCAGCGGCCACGCTGACTGCATCGCCACTGAATCTTACTTAGAAAGTCGCCAATTTGCTCTGGATGTTAACAGCGCCTCAACTTTTATTAATGCCTCACCTCGGTTTTGGCGCTATCAAAATCGTGGAGATGCGATATTTTTGGGAATGTCCAACCAAAAAGGTTATCGTCGAGGATTGATCGGGTTAGATACGCTGACGACAATCAAAGAAATTGTTCAAGGAAACGGACTTTTTTAATTTTATAGATTATTTAGGATTGGTTATTGAGATTAAACCCAACTGAAAAGTGGGAGAGTATTATCGATAGGTAAGCCTTTAAGAGGTGTTCCAAAATTATTTTTATAGGATACAATAATATCTTGGTACAAAAATCAGGCAGCCTTGATCTAAAGCAATTTGATCACAAGCTCCCGGATAGCTGCAGTGGAGACAGATAAAATCTCCGCCGCCTGACAATAAGCCGCCGGATTTATGTGTGGGTTCCATCTAAATTGGGTACGGGATCTAATTAAATTTAGAAACTTATTAAGTCACATAAAAATCCTCTTAGCGAGCACATGAAATCAGAAAAATTACTCCATACTCTAGACAAGACGGCAACGCCGACTGTAGGCGCAGAAACGCTAATTCACCACTCAGTATATGTTAAAAAATTGCGTCCGCTACTGCCATCCGATGCCTTTGAGCCGAATTCAAGCAAGTTAGGGATACTGCTGATAAATATCGGGATTTTATTGTTAGGATGGGGAATTGCCGACTATCTCGATCGCTGGCCTGTCTATCTTTTATGGCTTTACTTACCTTTAGCCGCGATTATGGGCAATAGTATCATAGTTTTGCTATTTAGCTCCCACGATTTGATGCACGGCAGCGTTCAGAAAAAGTCTCGCCTGACTTATCCGATCGCCTTTTTGGGTCTAAGTATGCTGTTCATGCCACCTACTCAGTGGAAAAATCTGCACAACCTCGTACATCACAATAACACGAATTCTTTGGCAGACCCCGATCGCAACTATCTGTACCAGCAACCAGATACTTGGGGAAAATGGATTCAAAATCTGTTTGTACCGTCAGTTGAAGTCAATCCGCTGTGGTTAATTGTAGGGATGGCCGGTTCGTGGTTAGTGCATAATTTCCGCAATCTAACCTCGGTACTTTTATTTAATGATAAATCAGTTGATTATGTACCGGCTGCTTTTACAGTTAGTGCTAAAGATAGAGTGGCTATCGCCTTTGAATGTGTGGGAATTTTAGGAATTCATGCCAGCATTTTGTTCTACCTAAATTTTCATCCGCTCAAAATCGCTCTTGCGTACTTTTTGCCGATCGCAATTGGTCATGCAGGCGCAATGTTTTACATCTATACCAATCACATGGGTTGCCGGATGACCAGCATTAATGACCCCCTGATCAACAGTGCTTCAGTGCGGGTTCCTAAAATATTTGACCTGTTGCACTTGAATTTTTCTTACCACACAGAGCATCATATTTTCCCCAGCATCAACTCAGACTATTATCCGATGGTGCAAGAGTTGTTGCAAATTCACTATCCCGATCGCATGAATTTAATCGATGCTGGTGAAGCTTGGCGGTTGCTGATGCAAACACCCCGGCATTATCAAGATGAAGTGACCTTCACCGATTCGTCGGGTACAATGTGCGTGAATTGCTCGATCGCTGAAGAATACAAAAGCTGAGAATGTGCAGGGGCTCTTACATCTTCTACGATGCTTAAGAACAGGCCAGAAAGCCTGTTCCACAAATAATGAATTTTATTGTGGGGTGGGCGAAACACCCACCCAACAAATACACTCCTACATACTGATGCTATTTAGTACCAACGAAGGCTTGAGAGCCAAGTAAGGGATGACTCGTTTTTGATTGTTGGCATCAATCTTTTGTTCTGCCATATTCAAATTTTGCTGGAACTGTCTGGCTAGAAGTTGGATCGGGGTTCCCGCAAAAACTTCATCGAAGCTCATCCGGTAGAGTTCTCGGAAAGATTTATCGTAATAACCCAAACGGTCATATCGATAAGCTGACAAAATAAACAGAATTTGCAGTTGGTCAGCCGCTCGTTTGTACGGAGGAAGCAACCGTAAAATGTCATTTTCCGTAATCACTTCTAGATGACCCGAGGCGGTAATTCCAGGAATGTCCCGGTAGGCTGCCAAGGGCATATTGGCCGCAAAACTCATATAGTCATACTGGGGAAAATTGACTGCTGAATGTTGTGGGCCACAGGTAAAAATTACAGTTGTGACAATTGCAATTAATTGTTCAACTGTGTCGATGTGGTCTGGCATTCCTTTGACTTTACCGCCGTCATCAGACGCTAATTCTTTAGCCCAGGTTTGCAGTTCCACATCTTGTACGATCGCCTCATTCGTCGGGTAAAAGAATTTAAGATAGCCCGATACAAAGGTTTCAATCGCATCCCAAAGCAACAATCCATCATCTCGGTAAGGATAGTGAGGCAGTTGATTGGGGTCATCCATTCCCCGATTTTTCAGTTCAGCGGGCAAGGCAAATTGATCGAGACTCCATGTACTGCACGCCTCTCTAGTCAGTTCCATTGTCTCAGCCAAGGTGCCGCCTAGCAATTCATCGACGGGCCCCCCGGGAGCGATCAAGTGAGAACGCGCCAGATCGTTGTTGGTCAACATAAAGCGAAAGTGCGGTTTCAGCAGCAGGCTAAGCGGGTGATTTTTAGCCAACTGTCGGGCGGTGACGATCGCGATTGGTTCCATCACCAGATGAGTTCGACCTAAATGGGAACTCATTTCATGGTGATTAGCATCTGCCACTTGTACGCAGAGTTTCGCATACAGCCAATCGATAGGAGGATCGAATGGGGTATACAGATGGCTACCGGGCTTAGGATCTAGTTGAATGGCAATAGGTGTCATTTCACCGCGATCGCGGATTCCTGTCCACCGCCAAGCGAAAAAAGCCCGTGGTTTCGGCAAGTATTTTCTGCCTTTTTCATAGGTTCCTCCTGCAACTTTCGCAGGCCCGCGATAGTGTTCGTCAGTACCTGTATAATCGGCAATGTAAATGTTTTTGTCCTGTAACTCTTTGCGAAGATCGAATAATGGCTGCAAACAGCAAAGTTGTGCCAGTGTTTCTGCCCGAGAGTCCTCCTGATCTAACAGGCGAAGCACCATCGGATTTGCTCCAGACAGCCGCTGTTCTGCAAAAGAGCGATCGGTTTGGTAAATTTTGGCAACTCCAGGTAGCGGCAGCCAAGTAAAAAAGTCTTCATAGTCTTGGAGTTCATCGAGAGGATCGAGAAAAGCTCTCGAATCGGCTGCCAACATATTTGCTGGCAGTTCCGATGTTGCTAATATCCGTTCTGCAAGATACTTACTCGAAAAATTCTCGACGGCGGGCACATCTTTCAATAATGCTAAAGGTGATAAACTCTCATAGTCAAACTGATAAGCTTGTTGCTGACGATTCAAGGAATCTTTGCGCTGTTCTTGGTTTGGGTCGTCTTGAGGAAGAGAAGGTTTCATATTGTCTACCATTGTATAAATCAACTCTCTTTTTGTAGTAAAATATCGCACCTCATCACTACCGATCGAGGATGGAATTTAAAAACTATTGTGCAGGATCACGGTTGATATAGGTCTTATTCACCGAGCAATAATCTTATTCCGGATTTTTTTAAACTCAGAAAAATTCCTCAAAAGAAGGCAACACTTCTCAATCGCCCTAAATCGACGTAGAAAGGTTTCATACTCCCGATCGGGAGAGCGCACTCAAGAACCCCGACTTCTTTGAGATGTCGGGGTTCGGGGTGTTCGGTTTTTTGAGGTTGGTCTACTGATTAGCGGTTAGGCACGAACCATTAAATATTGGCCGTTGCCGTTATATTCGCCGTCGCAACTCGCGAAATTAGCCACAAACCAAATCAGGTAAAACCGCCAGATGCGGCGAAACTTGGCATAGTCGATGCCGTAGTCTAAATCTTTGACTATTGCCTGAGAATCGTCAAAGTTTTTCAGCCAGTTAGCAAAAGTTGTGGAGTAATTGTATCCGTTTAGATACCAGTTTTTTATGGTTTTGAGGTCTTTGTTGTGGCTGGGAACTGCATCGTATTTCCAGTAACGGCCGTGGGGGAAAATGTATTTGTGGGTGAAAACGCTGGATATATTGTTCGGAGTGCGAACGGTGATGATGTGAATGAAAACTTTGCCGTTATCCTTCAGGAAAGATGCCAGCTTTTGGAAAGCCTTCGTTAAATTACCCACATGACAAAAAACTCCGATGGAGAGAATTTTGTCAAATTTCGTCTCGAAGTTGGCGTCGTTCAAATCGCCTTCATATAGGGTAAATCTACCAGAACTAAGGTAGCTTTCAGGATCTTGCATCTTCTGACGCATATACTCGCATTGGTGGTGGCTGAGGTTAATGCCAGTAAACTCGACATTAGGGAATTTGGAAAGAATGTAATTGGGAACGCAACCCCAACCACAACCAAAGTCTAAAATGCGATCGCCATCCTGAATCTCTAGCTTTTCAATCACATCATCAATCATCTGCATTTGCGATTGTTCAAGGTTGGCGGCTCCTTTTTCCCACAATCCCATGCTGTATTTAGGATAAATGAGTTTCCCCTCGCCTAACATTGGATTCAGCATGGCTTGAGGCAAGTCGTACTGAATTTTCATTAAATCCCGCGGCCCTTCGGCTGTATGGTCTGTTTCTGTTAGCACCCATTCATAGGGTGCAAGCAGGGAGGGAAAATGCTTAAAAAAGACGGGCATACAGGTATCAAAAAGCGATCGCAATACTGAATCTGGGACTTCTAATCCATTGATGTAAGACTCTGCTACTGCCATTTGCACCGTGTTAACTGCACTGACTGCAAGGCGGGTTGCTCGGTAGGCGAGCGGACTTTTGGTATGCACATCTCCCACGATGGGAATGTGCTTTTCGATGTTTTGTAGGGCTGTTGATGAAGTCATGGTTATACCGGTTTTAAAGATGCTGCTATTCTATCTCACGAAAATTGGCTGGTTGTTAGAGAGCAAAAAAGCTGAAACTATTACAAAGTCAGGTCTCCACAGGAAAATTCCGAAAATTCAGAAAAATATATCGCCGTTGAAGGGGATTTGATAACGGATTTATCGGGCTTTGGGCGCTCGAAA
Organism: Microcoleus sp. MON1_C1; assembly: GCF_036701945.1. Lineage (NCBI taxonomy): Bacteria > Bacillati > Cyanobacteriota > Cyanophyceae > Oscillatoriales > Microcoleaceae > Microcoleus > Microcoleus sp. MON1_C1. Next base: position 29,025 of record NZ_JAUBRO010000011.1, read on the forward strand.
TTTTATTAAGAATTATGTCAGTTTATTTTAGATTTTAGATTTTAGATTTTAGATTAACTCCACAGCTTGAATTGGGGTATTTTCACGGTGAGATGAAAATTTCAGTGTTCAGTTATACCATTTTAGATTTTAGAATTTAGAATGAATGATGAGCTAAGAGTTGGACTATTGCTTAGAGTTGCTTTCTTTTTTTAAACTGTTGTCAGTTGGGCGCTTGAGCTGACGCAACGAGAAGCAAATGCCGATCGCGACTTATAGTTAAGGAATCAGGGGATGCAAAAAAGATGCCGAGAAACCGGGTTTGCATACAGATTCGCTGCAATAACAGATGTCCGCGAGATTCCTCGCTAATTAGCTAGACGCGCCACATATGCCACAGATTCACTATCTCCCGGACGATCGCACGATCGAGATAGACGACGACGATATAATTCTCGAAGCTTCTCTGCGTGCCGGCATTCCGCACACCCACATCTGCGGCGGTAGCGCCCGGTGTTCGACTTGCCGGGTATTGATTGTCGAAGGTTTGGAATTTTGCTCTCCGCGCACTTCGCCGGAAGAGGAACTCGCGAAAAAATTGCGTTTAGAGCCGGAAATTAGGCTGGCTTGTCAGACGCAGGTTGCGGGCGGCAAGGTGATTTTGCGCCGATTGGCGATCGATTCTGAAGACTTGGAATCATTTAACGACGAAATGTCGGGAAAGTTGATTTCTCCTCCTGTGGGTCAAGAGAAAAAAATTGCGATTTTGTTTGCGGATATTCGAGGATTTACGCCTTTTGCAGAATCGCTGTTGCCCTACGACGTAATCTATGTTTTAAATCGCTATTTCCAAAAAATGGGTTTTGCGATTAACCGGAATGGCGGGATGATTAATAATTATATGGGTGACGGTTTAATGGCCCTGTTTGGGTTGGAAAATCCTGACAAGGCGGCCGAACAAGCGGTAAGGGCTGGGGTGGAAATGCTGGAGGAACTAGAGAAACTCAATCCCTATTTTGAAAATTTGTACCGTCACCAATTGCGGATTGGGATTGGGATTCACTGCGGCTGGGTGGTTGTGGGGAATTTGGGGGCTTTGAAAAATCAGACAGTGACGGCGATCGGGGATGCAGTGAATTTAGCCAGCCGGATCGAGGCGGCTAATAAGCAAGTAGGAACGAGTTTATTGATTTCCGAGGAGACTTATCAGGAAGTGAAGGAATTGGCGATCGTCAATCAATGCGTATCCGTGCAAATTCCGGGGAAAAGTGGCGAATATCCGCTGTATGAAGTAGTCGGAATGCCACCGCTGCCCGTGGAAATCGAAGAAGTTTCTGAGAAAGGGGAAGGTTCTCTCTGGCAAAGTTTTGTCAATAAGTTGCTGGCTTTGTATGCTGTGGTGTACAATTGGATTAGGAAAATATAGAGTTAAAACAGTAAGGTTTTTTAACAACTAGACGAATATTTAAGCAAATAATTTTAGGCGGAGTTATAGTCTGATAATGCGCTCATATCTGCTATTAATTTAGTTCCAATCGCCCTTTTGGATTTTAATCTGGCTCATTCCGCGACACTTTGGCTTTAAGGGCAGAGCGAACTTGGGCTTTGCCAACTTCTGCGGTGTTCGCTGAACCAGAAAATCAAGAAATTATCATGGAACCTATTGTTCGTAAGTATGAAGATAAAGATTTAAACGAGGTCTTGTCTTCTTGGGAAAGTGCCTCAAGGATAGCCCATCCTTTTTTAACAAAAGAATTCATAGAACAAGAGCGTTACAATATTCTTAATATATATTTACCAAATGCAGAAACGTGGGTTGTTGAACAAAAAGGGCAGGTTATCGGCTTCATAGCCTTACTCGGCAACGAAGTGGGGGGAATATTCGTGAAGCCGGAGTTCCAGGGTACCGGTGCCGGCAGGGCATTGATGGATCATGCACAGAAATTACGCGGTGACTTGGAAGTTGAAGTATTCAAAGCAAACTCCATGGGTCGGAAGTTCTACGGAAGCTATGGCTTTAAAATGGTAAGTGAAAAAGTTCACGAACAAACTGGCAACGAATTGCTGCGGCTCAAATTCACTGCCGACAACGCATAGCCGACGATGAACGTTCAACTCCGAAGTCACACACTACCTTTTCCCCGCGAGGGCACTGAAACTTTAATATAGAAAGTGTTTACGATGTTGTCAAATACGAATTCAGAGTACGAATCATTACTACAACGGGCGATCGGGATCGCCGCAAAAGCTCATGAGGGGCAGGTTGATAAGGCAGGCAATCCCTATCTCGATCATCCGCTATTTGTAATGGAAAATGTAAACTCTATAGAGGAAAAAATCGTAGCAGTTCTACACGATGCGGTCGAAGATTCTGAACTTACACTTGATCAACTTAGAAGCGAAGGTTTTCCTGAAGTTCTAGTCTCGGCGATCGCGGCGATTACCAAAATAGAAGGAGAAGCTTATGCAGCTTATTTAGAACGTGTTATTGCCAACCCGATCGCACTGCGAGTCAAGATCGCTGATGTTACTCATAACCTCGATATTCGTCGCATCGCCAATCCCACAGAGGCAGATTTTCAACGGATTGCCAAATACAAAAAAGTCCTCAGTCAGTTGCGTGCCGCCTTAAAATAATTATTAACCGCAAATATCCGCGTTCATCGTGGCACAGGCATATTGCCTGTGCGATATCTGCGGTTAATAAAATCCCGAAATCCTAAGCCATTACCATCCCCCCATCCACATTAAAAACCTGCCCCGTTATATAAGCCGCCGCCGCATCCGCCGCCAAAAATTTCACCATCCCCGCAACTTCCTCAACTTCCCCGTATCTCCCCAGCGGAATATACTTCAAAATCTCATCAGACTTGACATCCTTAGTCATATCTGTAGTGATAAAACCCGGTGCAACTGCATTCACAGTAATCCCGCGACTGGCCAACTCTTTCGCCACAGTTTTAGTAAACCCAATTACCCCAGCCTTTGCCGCACTGTAATTAGCTTGTCCGGGATTGCCCATTTGCCCAGCAACCGAAGCAATATTAATAATTCGGCCGCTTCGCTGTTTCAGCATGATTTTACTGGCAGCTTTCGCACACAAAAACACCCCAGTTAGATTCAAATCAATTACCGCTTGCCAATCTTCCAACTTCATCCGTAGCAGCAAAGTATCGCGAGTAATGCCTGCATTGTTCACCAAAATGTCAATCCGTCCCCATTTTTCCATGACATTACTGGTGAGTAAATCTACTTGGTCAGTTTTCGAGACATCTGCTGCAAGTGCCACAGCTTCTCCTCCAGCAGCGACTATTTCTGCTACCACCTCATCAGCAGCAGCACTCGAACTCGCATAGTTGACGGCGACTTTGGCGCCTTCTGCCGCTAGGGTTAAAGCAACGGCGCGGCCGATTCCCCGCGACGCACCGGTCACGACAGCAACTTGACCCCGCAATCTCTGAAAATTCTCTGGCAATAATTCCATAATTGTATCCTCGCAATCTACCAGAGAATTTTGCACTAAAATCGAGCCAGAACCCAAAAAATTATTTTGTCTTATGGCAGTTCAAAAACAGTTCAGCAGTTTTGAAGAGTTACTATCGGGCTCTGACTTGCCGGTGTTGGTAGATTTTTACGCTACTTGGTGCGGGCCTTGTCAGATGATGGCACCGATTTTGGAGCAAGTCAGCGGTCAGATGAAAGACAAGCTCATGGTTGTCAAGATTGACACGGATAAGTACGAACACTTGGCGTCGCAGCATCACATTTATGCTTTGCCGACTTTGGTGCTGTTCAAAAATGGCGCTGAGGTCGATCGCATTGAGGGAGTTATGCAACCGGCGCAGTTGATCGATCGACTGCAACCTCACTTGTAGAACGAGCCAATTATCTCACGCCTAGGGTGTGTCAGCTCATATCTGATTAATTATGAATAAGATAATCCTAGTTGACGCACCCTACTTTTGACATACTCACCGACCTGAAGGTACGGTGATTCTTAAGCCTCGCGACTTAAGTTTCTGCTTCTTCGCAACTGCCTCCACCCTCAAAGAGTTTTGGTCTTATGTTCGCTCCACAGACTAACCCCGCAAGAGAAAGCGGTTTTTACGTGTCGAATACCAAACGGAATTCTTCGTAGTTTTGATTCTAGGGTTAGACTTCCATTGCCCTATCCTCTTTTCCCGGTCTACCGATTTTGCTTCGCCGCCAGCACAAGGCTGAACTTCGCTCGTATAGGCTGTTTGATCCATCGTCTCGGGTGGGTCGTTGACCAATTACATTCTAATATAAAGCCGTCCTAAAAGGACGGGGGTTCTACCCAAATTTGTGATGAAGACTCCCAGCCACGCTATTATCAATCTCGCAATTCTCGGCAAACCGCAACTGCTGCAAGCTAATCTAATTATTGTTATCGGCGGAATTTTGCCGGATATTCCGATATTTTTATTTTACTTTTGGGCGAAATACATTGCTCGCTTGCCCGCAGCTACAATTTGGTCAAAAGCATATTATGAGCCTTTTGTGCAAAATATTGTGGCTCTGTTTCATTCAATTCCCCTTGCGGTTATTGGTTTGCTAATTGCTTATTACTTTGGCTGGCAAAGTGTGCAAATTCTGTTTATCAGCATGATACTACACTCTCTGGGAGATTTGCCTGTCCACAATGACGACGCTCACCGACACTTTTTTCCGTTCAGCAATTACCGTTTTATCAGTCCGATTTCTTATTGGGATAGGAAGCACTACGGGGCAATTGTTTCTATCGTTGAAATGTTGTTAGTGCTGCTGTCAACTTACCGCGTTTTTGGTTTTATTAATTCTTATGCTGGAAAAACCTTGTTAATTTTGGTGAATAGTTTTTACTGGGCTGGCGCGGTTTATTTTCAGGTGCGAGATTTATTTAAATTCACTTCCCAAAGATGAAACATGAACTCAAAATTACCAATTAGCAATTAGGAATTAGCAATTACCATATTGTTAATTCCGCCGAATATTAAAACAACACCAATCTTGGCGCTTCCACAGAGTAGCCACAATCCAGCCGTGCTGTTCTAGAGTGTCGGCAATTGGCTTGGCTTGTTCGAGCAAAATGCCGCTGAGCACGGCCCAAGTAGTTGGTTTGCTAATGGCAGTGAACTGCGGGATTAAATCAATGATTACTTCTGCTAAAATGTTGCAGATCAAACCGTCGATCGGCTCATCTACCATTTCTTTCAAACGATCGATACTTCCGAGCTCTGCAACTAACTGCTGAGAATTAACGCGGTTGAGTAGTCTGTTGCTAATGGTCGATCGCACTGCCAAAGGATCTGTATCCAAAGCATAAACTTTTGTAGCGCCCAACAACACGGCGCCGATCGACAAAATACCCGATCCGCAGCCGATATCGGCAACTACGGACTTGCTGTCATCAAAACCGAGCCGCATTTCCAGCGACTCCAGACAAAGTTGAGTGGTGGCGTGAGCACCGGTACCGAAAGCCACACCCGGATCTAAACGCAAAATGAGGCGATCGGTATCAGTCGGTGGGGGCAGCCAGGCCGGATTAATTAAAAAGCGATCGCCCACTTCTTGAGGCTGCCAGTGCTCCTTCCAAGTGCTGCCCCAGTCTTCGTCTTCAATCAAATCCCACTGCATCGCAGGTAGAGGCAAACCTGCACACAGAGCATCTTGGCGCAGCCACAGAGACAGAGCGGCCAAATCCAGCAATCCTGCCTGTTCTTCCGGCAAATAAGCCGACATCAGGCAGGAATTGCTTTTGATCTCAGTAGCAGTTCCGCGACAGTTAAATCGTTCCAGACGCCAAAAGATGATATCTTCCAGCGCCGGATCGCAAAGAATTCTAATTTCCCACCAGCTATGTGCCATAACGATTTTAGATTTTAGATTTTAGATTGTAGATTGGCCCAGGGGAACTGGAGACTGGGAACAGGGGAGTGAGGAAGGAGGATTGGCTAATAGAAAAATTCCCGCTTTCTTGCCAATGACCAATGACCAATTACCCATTACCAATTATCAGCCCTTGCATCCAAAATCTAAACTCCAAAATCCGTCAAAGATTTACCGTGTAAGCATCCCGAATTCCCGGAACTTTTAGGATCTCAGCCAGTATCCCCTCTGGTAGAGGGTCATCGAGGCTCAAAACCATCACCGCATCGCCTCGCACGATTTTACGGCCTACTTGCATACTGGCAATATTGACATTAAAACTGCCCAATTGGGAACCAATTTTGCCAATAATCCCCGGCATATCGCGGTGCAGGGTAAACAGCATATGGTGAGTGGGGGAAACGTTGACCGGGAAATCGTCAACACTGGTAATCCGAATTTCGCTTTCGCCGAGCACTGCACCTGTCACGGTGTGTTCGCCGAGGGTTCCCTTGGCCGAGAGGTGCAGGGAGCCGGTGTAGTCGCGAATTGAGGCGTCTCTGGTTTCGACGACGCGAATTCCGCGCTCTTTTGCTTCAATGCTGGCGTTGACGTAGTTAACGCGCTCTCGCAAGGCTTGGGAGAGCAGGCCTTTGAGGGCGGCGACGACTACGGGCTGACCTTGGTTGGTGGCCAATTCGCCTTGCAGTTGAACGTTGAGGTAATCGACTCGGCCTCCGGCTAGCTGGCTGACGAGGTTGCCGAGGGTTTCGGCGAGTTGCAGGTAGGGTTTGAGTTTTTCGATCGAGTCTGGGAAAATGCCGGGTATGTTGACAGCCGATCGCGCGGGCAGTCCCAACAGCACGTCGCGAATTTGTTCAGCCACGTCGATCGCCACATTCACCTGAGCTTCCGCTGTGGATGCTCCCAAGTGGGGCGTCAGCACGATGTTCTGGCCGACATTCCGCAACGGGGAATCGGCTTCCAGCGGTTCGTGTTCGTAAACGTCGATCGCGGCACCGGCGATCTTGCCTTCTTTGATGGCTTCTGCGAGGGCTGCTTCGTCGATGATCCCGCCTCTGGCGCAGTTTATGATGCGGGCCGTGGGCTTCATTTTCGAGAGCACTTCCGCGTTAATTAAGTGCAGGGTTTCCGGCGTTTTGGGGATGTGCAGGGTGATGTAGTCGGATTCGCGCATCAGCAGTTCGAGTTCTACCAAGCGGCAGCCCAACTGGTCGGCTCTTTCGGTCGAAATGAAGGGATCGTAGGCCAGCAGCTTCATGCCCATTGCTTTGGCTGCGGCCGCGAGGTGGGAGCCGATTTTGCCCAAACCGACGATGCCGAGGGTTTTTTTGTAAACTTCTACACCGATAAAGCGGTTGCGTTCCCATTTACCACCTTTGACGGATTCGTTAGCTTCCGGGATGTGGCGGGACATCGAGAGCATCATGGCGAGCGCGTGTTCGGCGGCGGCGATCGTGTTGCCTTCGGGGGAATTGACGACTACAATTCCTTTGCGGGTAGCGGCGGGTACATCGACATTATCTACGCCGACGCCGGCTCTGCCGATGATTTTGAGTGAATTCCCGGCTTCAATGATTTCTTTGGTAACTTGGGTGCCTGAACGGATCATTAAAGCGTCGTAATCTGCAATAATTCCTACCAGTTGTTCGGCTGAGAGTCCTGTGTTTACGTGAACTTGCGCGACTTGGGAGAGGATGTCAATTCCGGCTTGGTCGATCGGATCGGATACTAGAACTTTAGGCATAGCAAGCAATTGAGTGCAATAGTAAAAATAGACCGAGCGTTGGCGAGCTCAAAGTTGAGACTTATGACTTAGAGCAGTATCTAACAGCTCAGCTCAAGCTTGCCTTTGTGCAGTTTGAATTGTATCTGTATTCGGTCAAGGTCGGCCGTTTTTTCCGTGAAATATTTTAGCTTTGCGGGCGATCGGACTCTCTGACCGTCTCAAAATCCCGCAAGTGCTTAGCTAGTATGTCTTTTCGGGCTATAATAGACTTTGGCTATTCAAGCCTAATTATCAGGAATTGTTTTCTAATGAATTATCTTATCGCCGTACTGCCCGATCGAATTCAAGCCGAAGCTGCCTACAGTGCTCTGGAAAAAGAAGGCTTGCCCATGAAGCAAGTGAGCATTTTGGGCCGCGGCTACAAAACTGCTGATGAATTTGGCTTGATCGACCCCAACCAGCAAGCGAATAAACAAGCTAAACTCATGGCTGTTTGGCTGGTGCCGTTTGGCTTTATTGCTGGCGTTACTTTCAGTCTGATGACTCAGTTGAAGACTTTTGCGTGGGCGGGCGAAATTGGCGATCACGCGATCGGCGGAGTGCTGGGTGCGATCGCCGGCGGGATGGGCAGCTTTGTTGTTGGCGGAGCCGGGGGCATGGCTTTTGGCAGCGGCGATGCTTTGCCCTACCGCAACCGTTTGAATGCGGGTAAATTTTTGATTGCGGTTAAGGGTACTGATGATTTGACTGGGAAAGCTGCGAAGATTTTGCAGCAGTTTGAACCGGAAAATATCCAAGGTTATACAGAGACTTAGTTCTGTGTTGACAGTCAACTGTTGACGGTTAACTGTTAACTGTTGACTGTCAACTCGTGTAATATTTGAAGGCCGTTATGGAATTACAAACTATCCCCCTACATTCTCCCCTAGAATTAACGCTTGAATTAACTGACGAGCAGTTTTTTAAGTTGTGTATAGACAACCGGGATTTGAGATTTGAGCGCACTGCTAGTGGAGGATTAATTATTATGCCACCTACGGGTAGCGAGACGGGTAATTTCAACATAGACTTATCGTATCAACTTCAATCTTGGAGCCGTCAAAATAAGCATTTGGGAATTGCTTTTGATTCTTCAACTGGATTTAAACTGCCCGACGGTACTGATATTTCTCCCGACGCTGCTTGGATTCGGCGCGACAGGTGGGATGCTTTAACTGCTGAAGAAAAAAAGAAATTTGCGCCGATTTGTCCCGATTTTGTGGTGGAATTGCGATCGACCACTGACTCGCTAGAAAAATTGCGGGCTAAAATGAAAGTGTATGTGAAAAATGGAGCGAGGTTGGGATGGTTGCTCGATCGCAAAAATAGAAAAGTAGAAATCTCCCGTCAAGGTAGAGAAGTAGAAATTTTAGATGCGCCTGCAACTCTGTCAGGCGAAGATGTATTACCCGGTTTTGTTTTGGATTTAAGTGATATTTTGTAATTTTAAAAAAGCATTTTCCTGTGCTGTGGCGGCTCGATAAAATCTGTTACTTACTCTACAGCGCGTGCCGGATAAGCTGCTGCAAAAAATTGACGGCCGACAAGTCTGGACATGGCTCCGTATAGTTGGGATTTTGTGCTGCCTGTTCGCGACCTGTCACTAAAAAGCAAGCAGCCGTGAAATGCCTTTCCCGCACCATCTTCTGACAAAACAGTTCATAGCGTTTAGCATAGCTGGCTCCTCTAAACTCTGGCAGAACCGCGAAATGCGGTTCAGCAACCTGTACCGGGGTGCGCGAGGCAGGACTGTCTTCCAAAACAAACAGATATCCTAACCACGGTGGCGGAGGTGCTGCGCCAAACACCCCTTCCCGGTAAGCTGTCCAGATGTCGAGAGCAGCCCCCATCGCTTCTTCTGTGCGGTTGTTGAAGTTGTTGCCAAAGCTGCCAACCTGGCTCTTCAACTCAATGACTACCTTGAGTTGCCGTTTTTCTCGGTTTACCACCAAAAAGTCGTACATCTTGGTCGGGCGGAAGAACCCCGGTATAACGGTTAGGCTTTTTTTAACATGGATATGGTTTTGAGGAACACCTACAGCCAGCAAGAAATTAGTCAGCGTCAGGATGAAACCGTCCATCTGCTTGCCGCCTGTCACCGCACTGCGGTTCCCTTGGTCAACCTTGCCAGCTAGCACCTGGGCTTGTGCCTGGGCGATGCGGGTATCCCAGAAACCCTGCACCGCCTCCCGGAAGACATCATCGGGGATAGTGGGTGTCTGTTTCGTCATTCAGCAACCTCCCCCATCGTTCTGTCGTAGACTACGCGCAAGCCATACGTCTCCTGCATCCGTTTCAGCGCTAGCTGATGGTAAGTTGGCTCCACATCTACCCCGATACTGTTGCGCCCCCAGTTGGCGGCGGCGACGCAGGTTGTTCCTGTCCCCATAAATGGGTCAAGTACCGTGTCCCCTGCAAAAGAAAACATCCGCACCAGTCGTTCTGCCAGTTCCAAAGGATATGGGGCGGGGTGTTGCTTGGTGGAAGCGCCTTTGATATCCTGCCAAATCTGTTGAAACCACTGTCGGTGGAGAGTTTCCGGTATTACGGACAATACCCGTGCTGTGAGAGTGGGACTGCGGTAGCCGCCAGGTTTGCGCTGCATCAGGATAAATTCGATGTCGTTTTTGATGACACCTCCGGGCTCATAAGGTTTGCCGAGAAAACTCGTGCCATTCCCGGCTGCTTCCAGGGAAGCATTGGCGATTTTGTACCAGATAATCGGTGCGAGGTTATCAAATCCCAGATGGCGACAGTGTTCCTGAATACTCGCGTGCAGGGGAAATACCATGTGCCTGCCAAACCGCCTGCGGGCAACACAGACATCGCCCACCACAATCACCAGCCGTCCGCCGGGGACTAAAACCCGCCATACCTGCTGCCATACTCGATCGAGCTCCTGCAAAAACTTTTCGTAGTCTGCTATTTCGCCAAGCTGGTTGAGATTTTTGAGATATTCTTTTAAATTCCAGTACGGGGGCGATGTGACTACCAGATGTACGCTTTCATCGGGAATATGTGTCAAGTTTCGGCTATCGCCCTGTAGCAGGGAATGGAAAGAGGGCAACCCCTGCACCCGATTCTGAATTTCCTGGATCAACGCCTTATTTTTGCTGATGGCAGGAATGGCGCGTTGCTCGTCTGCTGTTAGTAATGCCGTTGCTTCCTCGGGTACAAGGCTTTTATCCTGTAGCGCTTGTTTCAACGGTTCGGCTGCTTCCTGACACAGCAACCGCGTTGAAATATTAACCTTGCTTAAACTCGAGGACTTCATACATTTGGTACAATAATCATGTTCATCATATCAGCTTTGCGAGTCCCAAAAATCATAAGTTCGTTATTGGATTATCTTAGACTATAATTAAAGTAGTGCGACTGTTAAAAAAGTAGACTTTGTAGTTACAGCAAGCTTTGGCAATTTCAAATTAGAATCTAGCATTAACTGATGTTACAAAGAGAAGAACTGTTAAAAGGCATCGAAAACCGCGAATGTGTGGCGCGGGCGATCGACCAAGCGGAACAAGCAATTAAAACTTGGGAAGTTACTCTGACTGATTTTCTGTCGCCTCCGGAATTGGCGGACACTCTGACGGTATTTAAGCGCTTAACTGATGTGGAATTAGTGGCTTGGGGTGGCTACCCGCAAGCTGAAAGACAAAGAATTGCGATCGCGCGATCGGATATCCCGATCGACTCTGGTAGCGTTAACGTTGCGGCCGTAGAAATCGCTGGCAATTTCTTGTTTGATACAGCTTCTCACCGCGACTTTTTGGGGGCGATGTTGGGTACGGGAATTGTCCGGGAGAAAACTGGCGATGTGATTGTTTTGGGAGAACGCGGCGCGCAAGCCATTGTCATGCCCGAGATGGTAGAGTATTTGGAGATGAGTTTGAAGCAAGTGCGATCGGTTCCTGTACAAACGCGCCGCATTGAGTTGAGCGAACTCAAAATTAGAGAACCCAAAAAGAAAGAAATGACAACCGTTGAAGCATCCATGAGATTGGATGCTGTCGCCTCGGCTGGGTTCGCAATGTCTCGCAGCAAAATGGCAGATTTAATTGATAGTGGCGACGTGCGAGTTAACTGGAAAGACGTTACTCAAGCTAGTTATAATGTCAAGTCTGGAGATTTAATTGCTGTTACGGGCAAGGGAAGATTGGAAATTGGGGAAGTTGCTGTTACTAAGAAGGAACGCTATCGAGTGCAGTTAACTCGGTATTTGTAATTTATGGGCGGCATCTTCGACCCAACGCCTACTCCCCACAAAAAATTGACTCTTTGTGGAACAGGCATCTTGCCTGTTCTTAATAATGCTGAGGGGAAGATGCCCAACGCCTACTCCCCACAAAAAATTGACTCTTTGTGGAACAGGCATCTTGCCTGTTCTTAAGAATGCTGCAACATATGAGTTATACCACGCAAAAACCCCGAAAAACCCGGTTTCTTTGGTTTTATGCGTAAGTCCTAAATCCAAATTATCGGGGAAAAGTTTTCCTTATCAACACGGCGATACCCAGCATTAACAAGCCAAATAGTAAGCCAAACAGCAGACTCCAGATAATAGTCGCAGCAAAGGGATGCAGCGGTAGAGAAAAATCGAGTTGCCATTGAATAGGTTGATCCTTGATTAGAGGATAGGCGGCCGAAAAGATTTGTCCGCCACCGATCGCAGTTCCGACAAAAAAGATGATATTCTCAAGCTGGCGAGATCCCTTTTTCTCCCTGTCTTCCTGTTGCTTGTATAATTCCATCTGTTCCCTGTCCAATTCCACCTGTTCGATTTCCACCATCCCCCGCACAGTGGATATCGACTGCTGGAACAAATTTTGACTAGCAATCAGGTAGTTTAAATCTATTTCAATTTGCCGCTGATACTTATCCTCAGCTAAATCTAGAAACCTCTGCCAAAAATCCAGATTGTCGCCTGGGATGCACAAACCTCTAATTCTTGTCAACGCCTCACCATAATTTTCAGCATTAGTATCAATGGTATTTCTGTCTTCTTGCAAATATCGCACCTGCTGAGCAAAAGCCAACATTTTAGTGCGAACTTGAGCCAGCAACTCCTTTAACTTCTGCAACTTAACTTGTCGATTTTGTTCGCTTTCTATTGCACCCAATTCGGGAAGCTTCTTTTCTAACTCGCTGACTATTTGCTGTGCTTTGCGATACTTTTTCCTAGATTCTAGATACACAAATACAATTTTAGCGCGAGAGCACAGCAGATTCATCAAGTAAGAATTAAACGCCTGCGTTGCGGATTTCAAAGTTTGGGGATTGTCTTGCAACCATACTAGAATGTGACACCGCTGACGCGCATCATCTTCTCGGCTGTCATACTCAAAAATCGGACTACCAAATAACTTTCCTTCGGCGCCCAACTCTACGGATGCTGGCTGTTTATCTTGTACAAAAGCTTTAACCGATTCGTCAGCTAATTTCCGGTAAGTATCATAAACTGCTGGTTCGGCGTATAATAATAAGGTTTGTCCCAGAGACGGTTGAATTGCATTTGGCAACAAGCAACCTTGGGGATTTAATCGAGTTAAGTCCGCTACTTTTATTGTGACATTTTGATAGCAAAATGTCAAGTCTGCGGTGTAAGTATCCTGAAGTCGCAGAGCATAGATAGAACCCTCAAGCTTCTGGTTATCTGGCTGAGTAATTGGCTGGAAATTCAGAGTTTTTCCATCGGGAATCAGCAATTTTACCTGAGTCAGGTTTTCCCGTTCGCCGTCTGGATAATAGACGCCGTTTTTGTAGCAAATTAGCTTGTCTCTGAGCGATTTTAGTTCGTTGATGTTAAATTCTTTGCCGACATTATCTGCTAGATTTTCCCACAAATCTTGAGCATTTTTTGCTACTTGCTTATAGCCTTCGTCCCTATCATCCCGCAGGTGGAAAGGATAGAGGCTAATGCTGGGATTTTTAATTTGCCATTCTTGGCTCATAATCAAGTTTGTTAATTATTTTAGGGGATTTCGTGGCGGTTCAAAGTCCCCCTTATTAAGGGGGATTTAGGGGGATCGAGACTGGAGTGCAAGCGAGATTTATCTGTGACTCCACATTCCTCCGCTCCCCCCTAGCCCCCCTTAATAAGGGGGGGACAAGAGTTTTTTATGTCGATTCTGTGTCCGAAGTATCAGTTTCCACATCCACAGAAGACTCAGACAAACCCTGTCGAATCTGATTTTCCTTCAGCGTTTCGTAAAACTCTCTGACGATTTCCTCCGGTGCATCGCTATCACCGCCGCCCGCACCCATTTGATAAATTTCGTTCTCTAAATTCTCTTCAATTTGAGGCCGAGTTTCGCACCATTTTTTGATTGTTTGAGCGATAATATTGATATTAGCGGTCGAACCAACATCAATCGCTGATAATTGTTTGACAAATTGCGGCTCGGATATTTTCAATAACTTACTGAAAGCTGCGACAATTTCTTTGGGTGTGGCCTCATCGGGAAGTGACATTACTAATCTCCTTAAATCTGTTTTTTCAGTTGACAGCGGTAAAGTTTCGGTTTCGCCAATTAAGGTAAATGCAGCCCAAGCTATGGGACTCGGAAATCGATCTTTTGTGGTTAGCATAGCACACCGCAAGGCGGCTGCTAGATTGTCGCCCCGTGCTAAATTTTGGTAGAATTCAGTCATTAGTAATTTGGCTGAATTCGCTCCCATATTCCACAGGGAAACGATGATGCTGGGGACTCCGGCGAGGATGAAGCAGCGCGATAATCCGAGGACTCCATCTCCGTCGATTTTACCGCGCCCGGTGCTGCACGCGCTTAATACTACGAGTTCGGAATCGAGGTTTAATTGCAGGATTTCTGCGGCGTTAAGCGCGCCGTCGTCGGTGTCTCCTGATGGTGCTAAAATTATCGCGCCGGGGATGCCGGAACCTTGGAAATCGTCGAGGAGTCCGTGGGCGGATAAATGCACGATGCGCGTGTTTAGCATCTTGTCTAAAATGGCGATTTTTGTGGCATTTTCTCCGCTAATTGCTTGGGTTCCTAAAGTTGCGGCGATGGCTTCGGCAGCTTCTTTTGCCCTGGACAGTTGTTTGAGTTCGTAGGGCTTTTCTTTGAATTTGGCGGCGAGAGTTGGATCGCCGACAATTAGGGCGGCTTGTCTCAATCCTCGCACTCGGTTTTGATGTTCGCGGGTGAATTCTAATACTTGGATGGATGGGCTGGTGAGGATGGTACGATCTTCGATTAGGTAGCGGTTGTTGCTATCTTGCAAGGCGGCGAAAGGAACTAAAAATAAGTCGTAGTGGGGGACGAAGATGATGGGGGAATTGGCATTGGCGGGTAGCAAGTCTAGGATGGGTTCGATCAGGATTTGATGGAGGAGTTGCAGTAGGGGAAAGCGGCCTGTTTCGTCTCGATTGTACTGGGATTCTAGCTGAATTTTGTTGCCTGCGTCGTCGGTTTCTACGGTGCCGAGGGAGACGCGGGTTTTGAGGATGATTTGTTTGAGGGTTTGGTTTTGTTGGTTGAGGGGTTCGAGGTTGGCGGCGCGATGGGTGATGTTCCCGTTTGGTTGGATTACCCAGATGTAAATTTCTGGATAGACAATCGAATATTCAACTATTGTGGAGTTTCTGTCGCGGGCGATTTGTTGGATTTGGGGAATTGATAACCCCCCCAACTCCCCGTTGCTAAGGGAGAAGTTAAAGGAGTTTGCTGATACCCCCCCAAACAGCCTAGGCAACAGTTTATTCCACAATGCTAAAAGGGGAGATTGAGAGAAGTCTGTTAATACCCCCACAAACCCTGGGGGGTTAAGAGGGAGAGATTGAGAGAAGTCTTCTTCCCCCCCTTGATAAGGGGGGGACTGAGGGAAGGTTGTTAATAAGGTTTGTCGCAATAACTCGACGAAGGCACGGGTACGCCCCATTTCGGATATTTCTAAGGCTTCATCAAATCTAGTTTGGGCGACTAGGACTTGTTGCAGCAGGCGATAGGCAGATATTTGGGTTTCAAAGATTGAGACTTTGTGGTCATTACTTACTAATTCAGAACGCAGAGTTTCCCTAATTGCGATCGAGGCGCGAAGTGCTGTTTCAGCTTCAGCAAGTTGATGAGTTTGTAGGAAAGTATTTCCCAAATTGTTGAGAGAGATTGACTCTCCCACGCGATATCCGATTTCCCGTGAAATCACTAAATACTGTTGGTGAAATTCGATCGCCCTGTGGTATTGCCCTAGGGAATCGTAAGCATTGCCCAAATTGCCGAGGGAAGCGGCTTCTCCTTGGCGATCTCCGATTTCCCGTGAAATCTCTAAATACTGTTCGTAAAATGCGATCGCCCTGTGGAATTGCCCTAGGGAATAGTAAGCATTGCCCAAATTGCCGAGGGAAGCGGCTTCTCCTTGGCGATCTCCGATTTCCCGTGAAATCTCTAAAGACTGTTCGTGAAATGCGATCGCCCTGTGGAATTGCCCTAGGGAATCGTAAGCAAGGCCCAAATTGCCGAGGGAATTAGCTTCTCCTTGGCGATCTCCGATTTCCCCTGAAATCTCTAAAGACTGTTCGTGAAATGTGATCGCCCTGTGGAATTGCCCTAGGGAATAGTAAGCAAGGCCCAAACTGCCGAGGGAAATAGCTTCTCCTTGGCGATTTCCGATTTCCCTATAGATAGTTAATGCCTGTTCGTGAAATGCGATCGCCCTGTGGTATTGCCCTAGGGATTTGTAAGCTGAGCCCAAACTGCCGAGGGAAGCGGCTTCTCCTTGGCGATCTCCGATTTCCCGTGAAATCTCTAAAGACTGTTCGTGAAATGCGATCGCCCTGTGGTATTGCCCTAGGGATTTGTAAGCTGAGCCCAAACTGCCGAGGGAATTAGCTTCTCCTTGGCGATCTCCGATTTCCCGTGAAATCTCTAAAGACTGTTCGTAAAATGCGATCGCCCTGTGGTATTGCCCTAGGGAATAGTAAGCATTGCCCAAATTGCCGAGGGAATTAGCTTCTCCTTGGCGATTTCCGATTTCCCGTGAAATCTCTAAATACTGTTCGTAAAATGCGATCGCCCTGTGGTATTGCCCTAGGGAATCGTAAGCAAGGCCCAAACTGCCGAGGGAATTAGCTTCTCCTTGGCGATATCCGATTTCCCGTGAAATCTCTAAAGACTGTTCGTGAAATGCGATCGCCCTGTGGTATTGCCCTAGGGAATAGTAAGCATTGCCCAAACTGCCGAGGGAAATAGCTTCTCCTTGGCGATCTCCGATTTCCCGTTTAATCTCTAAAGACTGTTCGTGAAATGCGATCGCCCTGTGGTATTGCCCTAGGGAATAGTAAGCATTGCCCAAATTGCCGAGGGAATTAGCTTCTTCTTGGCGATTTCCGATTTCCCTATAGATAGTTAATGCCTGTTCCCAAGAATGCAAAGCTTCTCGGAATTGACTAATTTTATACTGCTGAATTCCTTGTTGTAACAGTCTGTCTGCTTCCGCTTTTCGGGTGACTGCCACTGAGGTATTGTCATTCATCCCAAGCAGTATCCCGGCACAATTCATCAACCAATTAGCATTATTTAGTTCGCCAAATTCTCTGAGATTCTCTGCCTCTTTTAGCATGGCCGCCACCAAGCCATTATCCAGCAATTCCGGGTGAGTCTCTAATACCTCCGCTTCTTCGCCGCTGGTACAGGTTAGCAGTTGATTTATCAGGTTGAGATAGGCTTGTTCGCGTTCTGAGTTCATGGCGATTTAGGATTTTGGATTGTGCGATCCATTAATTTATTCTTGGTTAAACACATCTGTTTGGGGCCCAGTTTTTTGTAAGGGTTCTCGCATTTGGGCGACAAGATGTGCAACACCAGGAGGATTTATCCTTTATTCGTCGGTTCGATGGTTTGTCCGGGGGGTTGTTTGTTTGTTCGGGGGGTCGTTTGTTTGTCCGCGAGTCCGCGATTCCGCCAGGGGTTGAAACCCCTGTCTCATAGCTAAAGTCGGTTGAAACCGACTGAAGAATGGTGAGAAATAATCGATTATGGTGACAAATATTTGATTGTTTATTTAATTTGCTTTTCAGTCCTCTTTTAGAGGACTTTTGCTATGAGACGGGGGTTGAAACGAACGGCGGACTTGTGGGGTAGCGTAGGGGATTTTGGTGACGGGGATTTTGGTGGCGGGGATTTTGGTGGCCCGAATGTGCGATCGACCTTTTGGTAAAATTGGCGAACGTTCATCTGTCTGTGGGTGCGATGATTTGTCCAACAGGGGGTTGTTTGTTTGTCCGCGAGTCCGCCAGGGGTTGAAACCCCTGTCTCATAGCTAAAGTCGGTTGAAACCGACTGAATAATGGTGACAAATATTTGATTGTTTATTTAATTTGCTTTTCAGTCTTCTTGAGAGGACTTTCGCTATGAGAGGGGGATAGAAACCCCGGGCGAACTATTCCTATTTCGCCCGAAACACCTTTTCTACCGACTTCACCAAAAGTTCTCGCGGCATCAATCGAGGCAGATTGGCGATGATTTGATTGGGAATTCCCCCTGTGACAACATTAGACTCATTTTTGTCTAAAGCTTTCAAAGCATCTCGCACTACCTCCGCTGCAGGAACGAGTTTTTGCCCGCTGCTGGATGCCATTGATTGAGGGAATTCAGCTACTGCGAAAAAGTCCGATTCTGTCGGCCCTGGACAAAGGCACAAAACGCCAATTCCTAAATCTTTGTTTTCCGCCCAAAGCGCCTCGCTGAAACTTAAAACAAAAGCTTTAGTTGCTGCATACATCGACAAGTACGGCATCGCTTGAAAAGCTGCGATGGAGGCAACATTGATGATACTTCCTGATTTTCGCTGCCGCATTCCCTGCAAAAATAAGTGCGATAGTTCAACTAATGCTACAATATTTAGTTGCACCATTGTTAGTTGTTTCGCAAGCGGGCGATCGGCAAAAACACCGTAATCGCCAAAACCCGCATTGTTCACCAACAAATCAACCGACCAACCTTTTTTAACAACCGCGTCAAATACAGCAGTTGCGGCTCCGGGTGCGGTCAAATCTTGAACGATAATTTCGACTAAAATATTGAATTCCTGTTGCAGTTTAGCAGCTAGCTGTTGCAATTTGTCTTCGGAACGAGCTACCAAGATTAGATTGTGCTGGCGTTTGGCTAATTCGGCGGCAAAGGCTGCACCAATTCCGCCAGAAGCACCAGTGATTAAAGCAGTCGGCATGAAATTAATTCGGATTATTTGATAGGAACTTTATATATTTTAACAATTATTTTGACGGGGAACCAGTAAAATAATTAAAAGGGAATAGGTGAGTTTTATGGCGCGTCTTACCGATCGAGCTTTTGAAATTTTGCGGGCCGAAGTTGACAAGTGCGCGGCGGCTGATAGTGTAGCCGGTGATGTCTACCGACGGATGGTAATCAAGCGGTTGGAGAAATTACGCTTGCAAAACGGCACTTTCGCCTCAAGAGAAGAAATCCGCGATACCTTCAAAGACGAATTTCCCAACTTCAGCGAAAAAGCTCTCAAAGCAGCCGTCAAAGCCAACCGCCCGCCGGGAGTGTTCGGTAAAATCATCTTTGCTGGGAGTTTGCTGGGAAGTGCAGCGGGGATAATTTGGCTGCTAAATCTACCTTTTCCGATGATTCGCTGGCCCGTGGCTAAAACAATGCCGATATTGTTGCTGCCGAGTTTTATGAGTATGGATCACAATTACCGGCAGGCGATCGCCCTTGTGGAACAATCCGATCAACTGGTGAATAAAGCCACGGCTGTCGCTGATTTTGACTTGGGCGAAATAAAAGCAAAACAAGCGCAAAAACACCTCGACGCCTTGCCGGTGTGGTTCCTCGGCTATTACCCAAAGAGGTACTGCTCTTTTTTTAGGTGCAGTTGGCAGTTTACATTCGATGAATTTGAAGCCGCCCGCAAAAATGTCGGGCGGATGGAAGCTCAGATTTTCCAGCAAAAAAATGCTTTTACTCAGTTAAATCAAGTCGAACAAACGCTAAAGGCTGCGAAACAGGAGTATCAGCAAGCCAAAACGGCTGCGGATAGACAAAAAGCGACGGTAAATTGGCAAAGTGCGATCGACCAACTCAATCAAATTCCCGCCGAAACCCTCGCGGGAGAAACCGCTAAGAAAACACTCAAAGCAGCAGAAAGAGACTTTCAAGCAATGGGCGGCGTCGCCACCGGTTCTGTGCAGGCTGACAACTTAATTGAAGCTGCCAAAGAATTTGCTCTCTCCGCCGCCGTCGCCTCCCAAAAACCTCCCCATCCCGCCGCACAGTGGGAGCAAATAGCAGAATTGTGGCAAGAAGGAATTAACCGACTAAAATTAATTTCCCTCGATAATCCGGGCTATCTCGATGCTCAAACCAAACTCGCTGAATATCAAAAAAATTTAGGAATCACCCAGATTAGACTGCAAGCAGAAAAAGATTCTACCACAGCTTTGCAAGCAGCTAAAAACTTGTTTGCCAACTTGCAAAATAATGTGAATTCTCAAAATCCCGGTTACTCCCTCAGCCAGTTGCAACAAATTATCAATCAATTAGAATCCGTGAAACCCGGGACAACTGTTTATCCCGAATCCCAAAAATGGCTGCAATCTGCTCGCAAAAAACAGCAAGAATGGCAAAAAAATTAGTCAGTTGTCAGTCAACAGTTAACAGTCAACCGTCAACAGTCAACCGTCAACTAACAAATTACCAAGTCGGGTCAACATACAGATTAATTGTCACTTGCTTTCTCCCCGAAGGGATGCCGGAAATACAAGCACAAATCGTATCTCCGCCATCAATTTCTACTTCGCAAGCGTGACAAGAACCCATGAGACAGCCGGTAGGAATAGAAACCCCTGCACGTTTAGCTACATCTAGTAAAAGCTCTCCTGGTTCAGCTTCAACTGTCACGTTATCTGGTAAAAAACAAACTTTTGTCATTGAATTTGAACCTCAACTCTAACAAACAATAATCAACAGTTAACAGTTAACAGTCAACTGTCAACAGTTAACAGTCAACTGTCAAAAGTTAACTAATTAACCTAAAATATGCTTGATATCTAAATGCTTTTCCACTGTATCTGCTAGAGAGTCTAACAGAGTTTCTCGGTGTTCCCGGTAATTAGGAATACCTGTAGGCAACGCGCGGAGTCCCCGCTGCTGCCGCAAGTGATTTAACCAAGCTCGCCGCCAAGCTCCGTTGTCAAAGATGCCGTGCAGGTATGTACCCCAAATTGATTGAGAAGTATTGACAATCCCTAAACTAGCATCGTCAAATAGCGGTTGAGTCAAATCTGACTCTAGGATTTGCGTTTTTCCTTGATGAATTTCGTAACCGGAAACGGGCAAACCCGGTTGAGGATAGTTAGATGTTACGATTCGTTGGCGGGCAATTTTGTTCGGTGCCATGGCAGTTTTCAAAGGCAGCAACCCCAATCCTGGAAATTCTCCCTTTTCTCCCTCAACCCCTTCTTTATCCGTGATACTTTGTCCCAGCATCTGAAAGCCGCCACAAACTCCCATGACTGTACCGCCAGCTACTAAATAATTTTGAATAGCTTTTGCCATACCTGTTTGGCGCAGCACCTGCAAATCGGAAATTGTAGTTTTAGAGCCTGGTAAAATCACGGCGTCTGGATGGCCTAACTGGTCTTTTGGGCTGACATATTTGACAGTGACGGAAGTTTCCGACTCTAGGGGGTCAAAGTCTGTAAAATTGGAAATTCGGGGCAGGCGGATGACGGAAATATTGATGTCGGTTTGAGCATTGGGAGAACGCCGATCGAGCAAATCGAGAGAATCTTCTGAGGGAAACACTTCGTCTATCCAAGGAATCACCCCAACTACCGGGATTCCCGTCCTTTCTTCTAGCCAAGTCAGACCCGGATCTAATATCGATTTTTGTCCTCGGAACTTATTAATAATGAATCCTTTAATTAAAGCTCGTTCGTCGGGATCGAGCAATTCCAAAGTACCGATAATGTGAGCAAAAGCACCGCCGCGATCGATATCAACTACTAGCAAAGTTCGAGCCTTTAAATATTTAGCTACCCGCATATTTGTTAAATCGCGGTGTTTGAGATTAATCTCAGCAGGGCTACCGGCTCCCTCACAAACAATCATGTCAAATTCTTGGCCGAGAAATTCTAAAGAGTCCCGAATAGCTTGCCAGCCGATATCGAAATACTGCTCGTAATATTGAGATGCTCGCACATTGGCGATCGCCCGGCCCTTCACAATCAATTGAGAAGTCATGTCTCCTTGTGGCTTGAGCAAAATCGGATTCATTTCTACCCAAGGTGCGACGCCCGCAGCCCAAGCTTGCACTGCTTGAGCGTAACCAATCTCTCCGCCGGCCGCTGTGACATAGGAATTCAGTGCCATATTCTGACCTTTAAACGGAGTTACCCGCCAGCCTCGCCGAGAAAAGATTCGACACAAAGCTGCCACGAGTAAAGATTTCCCTGCGTGAGAGGTTGTTCCCACGACCATAATTGCTTTCATAATATTAAGGGAGAAGGAAGTTCGGCAACGCGCAGTGTAAGGGATTTAATATCTATTCCCGTTGCACCGTCCGTGATTGTTGATTGTTGAGTGTAAACTGCTGACTCGGAGTCTAAAAACTAAATGGTTGAGTGTTAACTGTTGACTCGATTTTATTATTCCGATGCAACCGGAAACGATATAACGGATTTAACGGATTTAACGGATGGATGTTGAGAGCCGAAGTCAAGCGTGAATAAGGAGGAAGGAAGAGGGCCTAAGTAAGAAGTAAGGAGTAAGAAGTAAGAAGGCAGAAAACAGAATCAAAAAAATTCTGGTTTCTACCTTTTGCTTTTTGCCTCAAGATAACGGCTTATCTTCGCCGGATACATTCTCAGACTTGGATTCATGGGCCGCTTGAGCAGCTTCTACTAGATCCGGAGGGGGGGGATTCGGGCGAATCAATTCCGGTTGTTCTCCCTCAGAAGATGGTTTTTTATCTGTTGATTCGATCGAGATCACTGATACTGAAACCGTTTCCACCTGCACGCTCAACCCAGGTTCTCCCGGTACTTCTATCTCTACAGGCTCTGCCATTTCCACCACAGTCATTTCTATCGATGCTGCAGGGGCTTCTGCTTCCGGTACGCCTGCTGCTGCTTCCGGTTCACCAACCGCAGCCAGCGGTGTCTGGGTTTCCAGAGATACAGCAGGGGCTTCTGCTTCTAGTACGCCTGCTGCTGCTTCCGGTTCACCAACAGCAGCCAGCGGTGTCTGGGTGTCAGCGGACGATCGATCTTCGATCGGAGTTTCCCCTATTTTGTCAGAACTCGCGGTTTCTGTGGCCATCAAAAAGGCCATTGCTTCAACATCGTTGGGAAACGGCACTCCTTGGCTTGTTTCCACAACAGTGTTGCTACTTTCGGCTGCCACTTCCGCAGCCACCTCGGCTAATTCGGATTCGAGAATTTGGTCGATACCCGCTGCAGGAGTTGCCGTTATTTTAGATTCAGGTGCGATCGATTCTGGAGTCGCTGAAGGTTTTGGCGTCTGGGGAGTTGCATCAGACTTGTTTTTACCCGCACCTCTTCCCAACATACCGCCGAGACTATTTTTGATATTGTCGAACAGACTTCCGAAACCGCCGGATTTTTTAGCTGGTTTAGGAGGAGTAGGAGGAGTTGGGGCCACCGCCGCCGCCGCTGCCGCTGCCGCCTGCGACTCTTTAACGGCTGTCCTCCATTCTGTTTCCTCGTCAAAATCATCGACTTCTAGCTGCTGTTGAGGCTCTGGCTGAGCCTCTGCTGGCTCCACACTCGGTGCAACGGCTATTTCTGAAATTTCTAGAGGTAGAGGTAGAGGAGTGAAACTGCTGGCTAATTCTGCTGGGGTTGGTGAAGTCTCAGCAGCAGGAGTTTCGACTGAAAACACTGGTATTTCTGCAATTGCAGGTGGTTTCGAGTCGGGAATTGTCCAGTCAGGGGCGATCGCACTTTCAGTCGTCGGAGCGATCGAACTTTCAGCAATACTTTCAGCTATGGGGGGAATCGCCGGCTGTTCCTCTAGCTTTACCTCGCCCTTATCCAGAGTCGGTGCTGGAACCACATCAGTTTTCGGTTTGGGCGATCGAACAAACTTAGGTTTTTTCGCTGCGGGTTCTTTTTTCTTGGCAAACAAGGCAGCCAACGGCACGCCTGCTGCAGCCAAATTCGCCGACTGAGGAATCGGCGTTTGCTCAGCAACGGGTGTCACTTGCCGGCGCAAAGTCAGAGTTTCCCAGGCAAACCAGCCCAACATCGCCACGCCCGCCATTTGACCAAGCAGGAGAGCACCAGTAATTCGTCCCGCACAAGCCCATAAAATTAACGCATAAAAAAGCCCTACCCCGCTCCAGGTAAAATCACTTTTGCGGTGTACTTCTGGAAAAAAGAAGGCCGCCATGTAAATACTGAAGCTGCCTAGACCGACCGCCAACGCCAGAATGTATGCAAGCATCTTGTCGGTACCTCCGCTGTGTCAAATAACTTCTACGCGCTAATTCTACCTTTGAGAGAGACTCAACGGCTTCTTTCTCTAGGACAATTCTTGATTTGGGGGGAAGTTCGGCAACGAACCGATGTAAGGAATTTAACACGTTCAACCGATGTTGACGGTACAAGTGCCAGGAAAGATTTCCCACTCTCCCCCAGTTCCCTAGGGTCCATCACCCCCTATCCCCAGACCCCCTATCCCCATCACCCTCTTCTCCGTGGTGATAGATGTCACTTAAACTATGCCCGTGCGATCGCACCAAGCGACTGAGGATGTTTATATGTTGTAGGTGTAAGAGGAATTATGCCTTAGGGCATATGTAATTGGAGACACTGCCATGTTAGAAAAAGTATTATTAGCTGCCGGCTTAACCTTATCGCTTCAAGTATTTCCCGGACTCACCACTTCCGCGCCGTTATCGAAAAATTTGGTATTGCGATCGAGCGATCGCCCGGCTCAAACCCAGAAAGTTCCCATCGTTGCAGTACCTGCGGCCCTCAAGCCCAACGTCCAATCCTAATGATACGTGCCAGCTCATACGTGCAAGTGCGATCGGACTTAGGCAGAGCCTTTCTAATATTTTTTTCGAGCTGTTCTATTTTTTATGTGACTGTTCACAACTCATCAGTTTGTAGTCAGGGCTTTAGTCCTCATTAATATCACCTAATAAGGACTAAAGCCCTTACTACAAACCGCAGCCAAATAATTAGTAGCAGATAGAACATTAATTCCCATAACATACGAGACAAAACTCAACATTAGGTTCTGTCATAGACACATTCAAACCTTAAAAAACTTGGGAAACCTTGAATAAAGGCTCAAAATAGATATATGATGTCAGATTGAGTTCAAAGCTAATAAGCACATTGACTATTAAATCAAGGAAAGTGAAAATGGGACTTAGTGATATTCTCTTGAATGAAAACCACAGAGAAACTTTTGTTGATGACTGTGTAAAGTTGATAGACCAACAAGTTGCAGCAGCGCCCGGATTGGGTGGTATGGCTCTTAAAGCTGCCTACTCTACTGTCAAGGGGATACGGGCTGACTATTGCGCCCAAGTCGTCGATCAACTTCTGCCAGAAATCTCGATCGCACTCGATCCGATGTGGACTGAAGCGGTAAACAATGGCAACCCAGTCGAATATTTTGCTCAAAGAAAAGGTGAAGTAGCAGACGAATTGCTCCAAATAAGTGACAAAAGGGTCGAGAAAAGCACCAGATCGATGGTTAAAGGCGCCTATGCCAAACTCCGCCCCTCAGCTAAGACTTATGTAGAAAAGGGAGTACCGGATTTAGCCGAAATTATTAAGAAACATAGCGCGGCCTGATCAGTGAGCAACGGCTAAAAAACACAATACCCTGATACCCGGCTTCTTCAATAAATCGGGTATCTAAAATCCGACTTATTCGTAAGTTTGTAGTTAGGAGGGAGAGTCCTAATTTTATGCTTATCCATTGCCAATTACCCACTGATTTGCCGCCAATATTTTCAACATCGCCTGTCCGGTAATTCCCAACCCCAAAAACATTACAAACATCGCACTAATCGCCGGCAGAAATTTGACTGCTGTTATCTGTTTGGGCAGTTTATCAAAATTTCGTTTGGCATAAACTAAGATTAATCCGATCGCACTCAGCACTAAAGCCAATCCCAAACTAAACGCTACCACTAGCGTCATTCCCAAACCAACATTGCCCAAAGCCGACGCGCTCAACAGCATCACCAAAGCGGAAGGACAAGGCAACAAACCGCCGGAAATTCCCAACGCTAATAAGCTTTTCCAAGTAATGGGAGAACCGTCAGTACCCGGCGGCAAATGCGAGTGAAGGCGGCCGTCTCCGTGATCGTGGTAGTGGTGAGATATATCTGGTTTTACAGGTTTAAATTCTCTCTCCCAACTTCCCCTACTCAAAAGATTCACTGGTTCTTCACATTCCGCAGTAAGGACTTTACTCCTTAAAAACCAGTTTTTATTAAAAATTTTAGTTTGGATTTTTTGGAGAACTTCAGTCCTCACTACCAACCTAGTCTTAATTTTGGATAAGAGTAAGTTGAACCCGATTACGGCTACTAATAAACCAGAGATTAAACTCAGCCAAGGATCTAATTTTTCCGGGTCGATCAAGTTAGAAGCAAACAAAGTAATTCCGCCCACAGCAAACACGCCGGCAGTGTGAGTAATTGTAGTGGTCGCTGCTAGAAATAAAGCGTGTACCGGAGTAGCCCGCGAACCAACTAAATAAGCGCCGACTATGGTTTTTCCGTGTCCGGGCGACATCGCGTGCACGCATCCCCAAGCAAATGCTCCCGCTACTGCTAGCAGTAAACTCCAACCGGAATCCCAGATAGATTCCTTTCCTGCTAACAAAAAGTCGCGGTTTTGCGGCGTAAACACAAAGCTTTTTACAGCACCCCCTTGTACAATCGTAGCTTGGCAGCTAGCTGTCGGAACTTCGGGCAAAAACAGATTGTAATTAATCCGCAACTTCTCTGGTTTGGAGATGGAAATCGAGTCAGGTAAACCGGGGGTTTTATCTTGAGAAGGTAGGGGCCAGGTGTAGTCTAAAATTAAGGTGCTGTGGGTATTGGGCTGCTGGATAACACTCGCGCTTTTAGCTGCTATTTCTAGCGGTTTTACTGCTACGGAGCCTTGAATGTTGCTACTGTTGGTGAGGCGGATTTGTTGGCTAAAAAACTTTTCTAGCTGTGTTTGGTGGCTGCGAACTTCAGCAGGTTGTAGCTGGCTGTCTCGATTGTCGTCGGCGAAGTTTGTTAAGCCGGTTGGGAAAGTTAATGTTACTTCGGTTTGCAAATCGTTGACTACTATTTCTGCTACGGATAAGTCTGACCAGTGCGAGTAAACTGGTCTGGTTGAGGTTGTTAGCAACAATGAAAGTGTCAGGAAAAATAGGATAAATAATTGGGGAATTCGGTTTATTTTGTACTGCATAAATCCCGGTTTTTTTAGTGATTTTCGGATGAATTATTTGTTTTTGTTGTGATTTTTCCAGCGCGCTTACCCGCAAGCCCGCCGGGGATTGAAATCCCCGTCTCATAGCGAAAGTCGGTTAAAACCGACTGAATAGCTAATCAAATTCAACAATTGTGCATTTCAGTCCTATGCAAGAGGACTTAAGCTTTGAGCCAGGGGTTGAAACCCCTGGCGGATTGACGCAATGGCGAACTTGGCCGAATGGCTGCTATTAGCTAATCTCAAAATTCATAACTTCCCAAACCCAATGCTTGGCGGGATCGATCGTCAAAACTCGGGTCAATTTCCTTGGACTTTTGAAAATAAGCGCGAGATTCAGCATCCTTACCTAAAGTCCGGGCGATCGCACCAGCCCGGTAAAACATCCCCGCATCCCGAATCCCCGATCGCACTATTTCCGCCATCACTCGATCGGCCTTTTGCCATTCCCCAGCACTCGAAAGCGCCCAAGCCAAAGTATCTAGGGTCACAGCATCCCGGCGAATTTTCACCTCCTCCTGCATTAACGCCAGCGCTTCCGTGACATCCTGCGATCGACCTTTTTCCAGCAGCAAACTCGCCAAATCCCTGCGGTGGCCGAAACCCCCAGATCCAGAAACCTGTTCCTGTCGCAGCCCCGCTTCTGCTTTGTCGCGAAGTCGCCGGGATTCGTTCGCATCTCCCTGCAAATCCTTAACCCTCGCCATACCGCGATCGACAATGCGATCGAACACAGTCTCAACCCCGGCAGAATACGCAGAAACCTTGCTGTAATAGCCTTCCGCCTCCCGATAATTGCCCTGCCGCGTCTCCAAATCCGCCAAATAAATCAGCGCCAGCGGGTATCGCGGCACCAACCGCAGCGCCTCCAAAAACAGCGCTTTCGCCTGCACAAACTGCCCGCGACGCGCGTAAAACCGACCCAAGAGCGATCGGGCCCGCGCCGAACCAGCAACCTCTCCCGGTTCCTCCGCGGCCATTGCTTGGCGGTAATCCTGCAAAACCTCAGCATCTCGGCCCTGAGACTCTCTCACTAAAGCTCTCAAAGTGAGGGAACCCAAGTTAGGAATCCGATTAACTAAGGCTTCTGCGGCTGCATTTGCCTCGCTCACTTTTCCCATCGCTAAGTGAGATGTAACTAAAAGGGCGATCGCATCTTCATTCTCAGAACCCACCTGTTTAGCAAAGCGCAAAGCAGTAGCAAAATCGTGTCTCGCCTCAGCAATTCGAGCTAAAACTAACAGCGCACCTTGGTTGTCAAAAGGCAAATCGGCGATCGACCTTTGAGCCGCTTGTTCTGCCAATAAAAACCAACCTCCCTCCCCAGTACCGCGAGCCATTTTTAAATAAGATCCCGCCAGTGCCGCCCGGTTCAAACCGCTGCGGGAATCAACGACCAACCGCTGCTGGTAAAAAGCAATCTCTTGCTTAATTGCTTCCTTTTGATTGGGATTATTTCTCAAACTTTCCGAGAAATGATAGCGGTAATTCGCATCGAGATTTTCGGGACTATTGTTATAAAGTTTATCTGAAATAAAACGCAAATTAGGAGGTAAATTCACTACTACCATCCCAACTAAAGGAACTACTATCAGCAGCCACCACGAGAAAATATCCGATTTTATTTCCAGTTTAGTCTTAGTTTTCATACATCCGCGTTAATCAGCGTTCATCGGCAGTTAAAAAAAGGATTTTACATCTGTCATTAGTCAGTAAACCCTGACTAATGACAGATGACTAATAACTAATCACTAATTAGGCAAAGCCAAATAAGGAAAACTCGCTTCTAAAGGTTTGTGTCCCTGAGCCGGATTGCCCGGAGTTCCGTTATATGAAACGTTATCGCCAACCGGAGAACCCACCAATGCTCCCAGAGTGATATCAATAACATCGTCCATAGGCAAACGACCTCCGATCAAGCTTCCTTGAGCATTTGTAGCGCTAGCGTAGCCGCTGGTTTTTGTGGTATCGATCCGCATGACATCGGGCAAGAAAGCTCCGGCGATCGCATTTGGATCGACATTATCCCGACCGTCCAACAGATCCACAGCATTCAGAGTAGCAACAGCTTCCTGCCGCACCGGAGCAGCAGCAGCGCTCAAATCCAATCTCGGAGGAATATTATTAAATGCCTCCAAATAAGCGGGAGAAACTATCAAACCCTCATTAATTGCAGGTCTCGCCAAACGCTCGAATTGTTTGAAACCGCCAGCTCCATCCCGGATCGCAACTGTTGACCAAACATCAAAAGTATTCGCCCCAGTTCCTGCTTGCAAAAACGCTTTCGGAACGCGGACAGCAATTGTATTGACGTTGTAACCTTTAGTAAAGTCGATCGCTTGACTCGGTTCTTTAAAAGCAGTGCGCGGCCCAGTTCCTAAAGCTGCGGCGCGAACTCGGAAAAATTGTTCGACATCAAAGAAAAACGGGTCTTCCCGCAACCCGGCAAATACAGTCAAGTTAGAACCGCCCACAGGTACTGTATTCAAAACAGCATTAGAATTCAGGGGTGTTGTGGCAATTAGCCCGCCGTTAACTGTAGTCTTAGCAACAGTCTCCGAGCCACCGCGAACAGCAGTCACAGCCACTGCCTGCATACCTTGATTGTTAGGCGGACTGAAGGCAAACCGCAAGACAATATCGGCGCGTCCAGTCGGGGTAGAATTCACGTCACCTACCTGCGTGATGTGAACTTGGTAGAGAGCAGTAGTGCTGAAATAATATTGATAGCGAGCTACAGACCTGGGATTTGAATTCAGGATAAATACTAAATCCCCCTCCGCAGCTCCTGAATTTTGGTCTTTTTCCCGAAATACGTAGAGGTCAGTTAAATTGACAGCGCGACCTTTAATATCTACTTCCCCGTCGTCGTGGTCGGAAGCAACAATTATCCCTGGAGTTAATAGAGCAATTAGAGCTACTTCAATAGCTAGTATGGTTCGGCGAATTTTTTTTGTGAGCTTCACAGTTAGCACCTTTATTTCAATGAGATTTTTGCACAAATCAATGGTAAACAACCCGCATTCGCGGGTTTTACTTTGGTAGCAACAGGTTGAAATCTGTCAACCTGTCGGGCTTTTGAGCTGTTGCTGATCCTTCTCCTATTGGTGGTATACGAAGGTTTGGCAATTTTGGATCTGTGCTGCCAGACTAATTTATGTAAAAAAGTGTGTTATTATTGAGGATTTACTCGTTCCCGGACTATGCTTGGGAATGCCTGCTTGGAGACACGGCTTCCCTCGATCGAGTAGAGCCAGAGCCTCGCTTATAGGGGTTCCCAGGCTCTTCTTGGGAGTGAGCGAACAAATCTTGGGAACGAGTGAATGGCGTTGTTTTGACTGTTCAGGTTCCGGGCATTTCTTCGTTCTGCATAAAGCGGATTGCTAAGTCTCAAGAAAATAACTAATTAGGTGGTAAAATTCAAGATGACTTGGGATTTTTACAATTCAAAGCACGACAAAATTAGCCGGAAAAGGCATACTCCAGTTTGTACCCCCAACTTCAAACTTACAATTATGTTCTGTAGTGATATACGCCGAATTTTTAATTTTGGATCTGTGCAGTCAAAACAAAAATTTTCGGTACACTGAGATGACAGGCCAGAAGTCAGGCGATGAATCGCTGCTTTTAGTGCAGATTGCCCGGAAAGACCAAACGGCATTAGCTAAACTTTACGATCGCTACGGTCGCCCAAGTTACGCTCTCGCTTACAAAATCCTGGGTTCGGTAGAAGAAGCTGAAGAAGTGGTACTCGATGTTTTTTCCCAAATTTGGCAAAAAGCAGCAACTTACGATCCTTCTCGCAGTCGAGCAGATACCTGGTTGTTCATGCTGACCCGCAGTCGTTCCCTCGATCGGCTGCGAGCTGTGCAGCGAACAGTCCGGGCTGCTGAAGCTTGTCTGGAAGAGGCTAAAGTACCCATCTCTAGCGTTGCAGAACCGATGGAAGATGCAATGTTTAAAGAACGCCGCGAACAAGTCAAAGCGGCCTTAGAAAAACTGCCGAAGGAACAGCAACAGGCGATCGAACTCGCCTACTACCAAGGATTGACTTGCGCGGCGATCGCAGCTAAAACTGGTATCCCGACAGGTACAATCAAAACCAGAATTCGGTTGGGTATTTCCAAATTGCGTCACGCTTTGAGCGAACAATTTTAGATTCTCAAAAAACAAAATTTAAGTTGTTTAACATCAATCTAAAATTGTGGCATCTCCAATCATCCATCTTGAGTGCGAGCGCAGGAGACAATCTCAAATTTAAAATCAACTTAGGCGGAATTACAATTATTGGCGAAAAACAGAGGGAAATTATGCCAGACGAGGAATATAACATCCTTGCAGCCCTTCAAGCTCTCGATATCCTCGACGAGTCAGAACGCGGCGCATTTGCAGAGAAATTGAAAGAGTCCGCAGAACTTAAAAGTGAATTAGCTGCTTTGGAATCAACAATTGCCGCGATCGCCTACACAGCCCCCCCAGTTCCCGTCGCCCCCGACCTCAAAAACCGCCTGTTCCAGCGCATAGCCGAACTGCCGCTAACCCCGGCAGAATCAGTCAATTTAAAGCCCATTGTGACCTCCCCAACCGAGAACAATGCTCCATCTTTAATCGTGCGCTCGCACGATGTCAAATGGAAATCTTATGGAGTTCCGGGAGTTTCGTTCGGCAAGCTTTACATTGACAAAAAAAAGCGCGAACTTACCTGCTTGATGCGACTAGAACCTGGAGTAACATTTCCCCTGCACCGACACGCTGCCTCGGAGGAAGTGCTTGTATTAGAAGGAGACTTAATTGTAGAAGGGGAAATTTGCCATCAAGGCGACTACATTCGATCGGTTCCCGGTTCCACACATTCGCCCCTCACACAAGGGGGATGTTTGCTGTTAATGAAAACTTCCCTAGAGAACGAAATGTTCGTCTGATATTATGTCGGTTGGTTTTCCTGCAAGGATTTATTTTCGCTTAGTCGGGGCTGGTTTATGTAGGCCGATTTTTAGTAGAAATTCTACAGTGTTGGTGAAACTAGCCTTTCCAAGTATTTCTTCGGTTAATTTAGCCGACACGTTCTAACTCAAGAATACCGCATTGCATAGCGTTCGGCGGTTAATAATTCCAAATATATCACGTAATTCCCATGCTAAAATACTCGCGTTTAACTGCTGTTCTGTCCGCCGTTATTATACAATTTGTACCCAGCAACCACAGCGCGATCGCCCAAGAACGCGAAGGATGTTTTCTTGTTAATTCACTGGGAGAAGTAATTAACTTAAATTTGTTGTGTTCGCCTCAAGAATCCGACATTAAGCTGACAGGAAACGATGGGAAATTTCTCGAAGACTACAAACGCTTAGCAAAAAGCTACTCTCCCGAAGCAACGGATAATTTACTGCAAGCAATCCAAAGGGCGCCCGGTCAAAAAATTGCGGCCGCTAAAAGAATGTGTGCGGAAGCAAAATCGGGAGTTTCTCTGCCGGAAGTTAAATTAAGAGCGATCGGGCAAGCTGTCAGTATCGAAAATCCCACTGTCAAAGAAAGTTTTCTTGCGGATGCCGATATTATTACCACTCTTGCCGCCAACCATTATTGCCCGGAGTTAGCCAGTAAGTAATATCATAAAATCTGGAGAGACACGCTAAGCGAGCATCTCAGTTTTGCTTTTACTATCCGTGTGCGATCGTCCGCCTCCCACTCCTAAAAAATAATTGTTACAAAACTGAGATGCTTCCCACGGTAATGCCGCGTCTCTACTTGCAGCAACGATCCATGAAATTACCGGAAATGAAACATTTAAAATCAAGTTCCGCCGACTTGCGGGATTTATTCAAAGACAGCATTACAGTTAAATACCTCGCGGAACCGCTGAAAGCTGTCCCCGCTGGCGAAGATGCGGTCAAATTGCGATCGTGGATGGAGGCCCGCGATTTTGACGTGCTCGGTATCGAAGAAAACGGTACGGTTTGCGGCTATGTAGAACGATCGCACTTAATCACAGGCAAGTGCAGCGACTACCAGCAAATTTTTCACCCCTCAGAATTAATCGCCGCTGCCACTCCTTTGATGGAATTGCTGCCGCTGCTGCGAGAAAAACCGAGATTATTTGTATTAGAAAGCAACAGGATCAACGGTATCGTTACCTGCGGCGATTTGCAAAAAGCACCGGTGCGGATGCTGCTGTTTGGATTGGTGACGCTTCTGGAAATGAATTTATTGCGAATCGTGCGGATTTACTTTCCCCAGGATTCTTGGCAAAAATTGCTTAAGGGCGATCGCATCTTAGCCGCAAAACACCTTTGGGAATTGGGGCGATCGCGAAATGAAGCGATTGACTTAATCGATTACCTGCAATTCTGCGACAAGCGAGATTTAATCCTGACTTCTGCTGAAATAGTCGATCGGCTGGGGCTCAAATCCAAACGCTACGGGGAGCGTTTTTTAAAGTCAGCAGAAGCATTGAGAAACAAATTAGCTCACGCTCAAGATTTAATTAACGGTTCTTCTTGGCCGGAAGTAATTTTTTTAGCCCAGGAAATAGAAGCGCTTTTGCAGCGTTGCGAAGAAATTGAAATGACCACCCCTCATGAAACAGAAAGCATTTAATCCTAGTCTCTTAGAGAGAGATTTTGTTTTTTGAGTCGCCCTTTCAATCGCCTATTTCGATAGAGGAAGGTGCGCCGAAGCGCACCATACATTTAGTTTTTAATTTTTAGTTTCCTGTTAGTATACTGAGGAACCCAGCCTTGAGCACTGGTGTAATACTGCAAGGCTTTCAAGTACAGGGACGGAGTGAGATAAAACCAATGTTCGGTATTGGCAGGCACTTTAATGTATTCTTCAGCTTGCAGCATTAATTGTACCTGAGAGCCGTTAGAATACACAAACCCAAAAACGCATTCTCCAGCTAAAATGTGAAGAACTTCTGCATCTGTGTGGGTATGAGTGCGATCGCTTTGAGTCATCAGCGCGTAAATCTGTTGCGAACCTGGATGCAGCACTTTTAAGTCGCACCACTGATATCCGCTGGCGCGCTTGAACTGTTCAAACTCGCTATTAAATGCTGCGAGAATCTGCTGTTTTTCTGTAACATTGAGAATGTCTTGAACGAGCAGTTCTTGAAACGCCGGATTTTCGTTGGTGGGCAGAGAACCGATCTCAATATTTAAAACGGCCAGTTGACTCGCGATTGCCCGGATATCCGTATATGTTCTACCGTCTTCTAGTTGCAGAACAGCCATATTACCACCTAATGTGTTGAGCTTTGAGGGAAATTTAGTTTCCATTTTTAAGCTGCTGTTTTAAGCTTTGGTCAAAAACTAAACTCCTGCTTATTTTCAATAATAGCCGATCGCTAAAATTCCATGTCCTGCCTCGCCAATCATCAAAGCAATAC
The DNA here is from genome assembly GCF_036701945.1 of Microcoleus sp. MON1_C1. Classification (NCBI taxonomy): domain Bacteria; kingdom Bacillati; phylum Cyanobacteriota; class Cyanophyceae; order Oscillatoriales; family Microcoleaceae; genus Microcoleus; species Microcoleus sp. MON1_C1. The sequence continues at coordinate 63,507 of NZ_JAUBRO010000011.1, forward strand.
CACTCATCAAATAATTTGGTGGTTTTTTTAATTTTTATTTAATAACATTTACTGGAGTTAATTTAAGGTGCACCATAAGCACCGCAAAGCTTAACTAAAAACTCAAAAGTTTTAAATCAGCATCCCCGCGATACAAGCAGTCATAAAACAAGCCAAAGAGCCAGCAATCATCGCCCTCACGCCCAACCTCGCCAAATCGCCTTGCCGCGAAGGAGCCATCGCGCCAATTCCCCCAATCTGAATCCCGATCGAACCAATGTTAGAAAACCCGCACAAAGCATAAGTCGAGATAATTTGCGATCGTTCAGAAATCGCCTGTTGTTTCACCAATTCCATCAAATCTAAATAAGCAACAAACTCATTCAAAATCGTTTTTTTTCCCAAAAGAATCCCCACATCTGCACAATCAGCCCAAGGCACCCCCATCAGCCAAGCAACCGGAGCCATCAAATAAGCTAAAATTAATTCTAGCGACAACTGAGGCAAACTAATTAGCCCTCCAAACCACCCCAAAAGCGCATTAAAAAAAGCCAAAAAACCCAAAAAAGCAATCAGCATAGCGGCCACATTCGCCGCCAATTTCAACCCGTCGCTAGCACCCGAAGCCGCCGCATCCACCGCATTAGCATAAACCTTTTCCACCTTCACCTCCACCTCCCCAGCAGTCAGCGACTTTTCAGTTTCTGGGTACAGCAATTTAGAAATAGCCAAAGCTGCTGGTGCAGACATGACCGACGCCCCAATTAAATGTTGAGCCGGTACTCCAAAAGAAATATAAGCTGCCATGACTCCGCCGGCAATTGTGGCAAATCCTCCCGTCATGACAGCATGGAGTTCCGAGAGCGTCATCGCCGCCAAATAAGGTTTAATTAACAAAGGAGCTTCTGTTTGCCCGATAAAGATATTCCCTGCACAAGAAAGCGTTTCTGCGCCAGAAGTTTTCATGGTTTTCATCATCAACCATGCCACTGCTTGCACAACTCGCTGCAATATGCCGTAGTGATAAAGTAGGGTGATAAAGGAAGAGAAAAAAATGATAGTCGGCAGCACTTTAAAAGCGATAAAGTGTTCGGCAAAATTGTCTCCAAATATAAACTTGGCCCCCGCATCCGAAAAATTGAGAAACTGCGTCACCAAATCTCCCAAAAATTTAAAGACAGCCAAACCCGGAGCAGTTTTGAGAATCAAAATAGCAAAAATTAGCTGTAAAGCAATTCCCCACAATACGGGCGGCCACTTGACAGCGCGCCGATCGACTGAAAAGGCGTAGGACAAACCGACAAAAACAGCTAACCCGAATACAGAAATAAGTCGTTCCATTTAGCAATTTTTAGAGAATGGGCAGCAAGCATTTCTCGTTACCAGGCAGAGCCTGGTAATCCAAATTAACAGCCCGATCGTACTTTATCTCGTTTCCGGAGGTCGCCATGAGTTCGCGGCGCGGGGCGCACAGCCCCGGAGAGCGTATAATACACGATGCAGTCCGATCGCATACAATCTCAGCCAGTTTCGCTTACAATAAAAGGCTAAACCTCAAAATTACGGCGCAGCCTCATTGCTGCTACTTTTATGTCTCTACCTATAGTTGCTATTATTGGACGCCCCAATGTAGGCAAATCGACGATCGTCAACCGTTTAGCCAATACCCAAGACGCGATCGTCCACGACGAACCAGGAATCACGCGCGATCGCACTTACAGACCAGCATACTGGGGCGATCGGGAATATCAAGTCGTAGACACCGGCGGTCTAGTATTCGACGACGAGACAGAATTTCTGCCTTTAATTCGCGAACAAGCAATGGCGGCCCTCGCAGAAGCCAGCGCAGCCATTTTCGTAGTAGACGGACAAACCGGGCTCACCGGCGGCGACGAATCGATCGCATCTTGGCTGAGACTGCAAAAAGTCCCCGTCATTCTCGCCGTCAACAAATGCGAATCGGAAAATACAGGACTCACCCAAGCAGCAGACTTTTGGCAATTGGGACTGGGAGAACCTTACCCAATTTCCGGCATTCACGGTAACGGCACCGGCGAATTGCTTGACAAATTAATAACTTATCTTCCCACGGAAGTATTACCAGAAGTTGAGGAAATTAAAGTAGCAATTATCGGTCGTCCCAACGTCGGCAAGTCGAGTTTGTTAAACGCATTTCTTGGAGAAAACCGCGCCATAGTCAGCCCGATTTCCGGCACAACCCGCGACGCGATCGACACCTTAGTAGAACGCAACGGTAAAACCTACCGCCTGATCGACACAGCCGGAATACGCAAAAAGAAAAACGTCGAATACGGTGCAGAATTTTTCGGGATCAACCGCGCTTTCAAAGCCATCCGCCGGGCCGACGTAATACTGCTAGTAATTGACGCAATTGACGGCGTTACCGACCAAGACCAAAAATTAGCCGATCGCATCAGCGAAGAAGGTCGAGCCTGCATCATAGTCGTCAACAAATGGGACGCCGTAGAAAAAGACTCCGACACCATCTACGAGTACGAAAGAGAAGTAAGAACCCGACTTTATTTCCTCGACTGGGCAGAAATGATTTTTGTTAGCGCCATGAGTGGACAGCGAGTTGAAAAAATCATTGAATTAGTAGACAAAGCCTCCGACGAACACAAACGTCGCGTCCCTACCGCCGTGATTAACGAAGTCATAGAAGAAGCCACAAGCTGGCACTCAGCCCCAGTTACCCGGCAAGGAAAACAAGGCAAAATCTATTACGGTACTCAAGTGCGATCGCAGCCACCGACAATCGCCCTATTTGTCAACGATCCAAAACGCTTCACCGAAAATTACCGCCGCTACATGGAAAGCCAATTTCGCAAACACCTCGGCTTTACCGGTACACCAATGCGGCTGCTTTGGAGAGGCAAAAAAGTTCGCGCCAGCGAAATCAGCACAACCAACAGAGCACTGCGCGTGAAGTAATTCTAGACTTTATATTAAAGAAAAAACGCAGTTTAATAATCAAAGCAAATTGCGTTTCTTTCTTTTCTCTTCCTTCGCGTCCTAGCGCTTACGCGCGGCTTCGCCTAACGCGTCTTCGCGGTTCAATAAATTTATATTATTAAAAATCTAAAATCGACAAAATGGATTTATTGCGATCGCTCCCGATAGGACTCTACCTAGAACAACCAGTAACCTGGCTTCACCGGCTAGACTCCCGCGTTAAACTAGCCTGGTTGATGACATTTTTGATTGCGCCAATACTCGCCAATCCCATCTGGCGGTTGATGCTAGTAGGAATGTTAATCGTACTGACACTAACAGCAGCAATTCCCTTGCGCGTGTGGAAACAGCAAATGGGACTGCTGCTGCTATTCTGTCTATTAGTATTTGGTCTCAGCGCGATCGCCCCCGACGGACTCCGCTCAGAACACCAGCCCCGCATCCCCGCCGACGAATTAACCTTTTCCCAACAGCCCGCAACCCTTCCTCCCCGTCAAGAGCCCAAACCCTGGTACAAACCTTTTAACTTAGGCTCAAACTCCCAAATCCCCAATACCAAAGCCCAAAGCCCAAATCAACTCCCCCAACCCACAAACTACCGTTACGTTGTATTCAAACAAGGCCCGATTAAAATCACCCGCCAATCCCTAGATTTAGCTATCAACGTCAGTACCCTATTTTTCACAGTAATTTACAGCACCAACCTCTACCTTCTCACCACAGCCAGCGAAGAAATCACCGCCGCGATTGAAAACTTAATGCAGCCTCTGCGCCGCTTGAACTGGCCTGTTACCGAAATAGCCTTAACATTAACTCTATCTTTGCGGTTCATTCCCCTAGTATTGGAAGAAATACAAAATTTAGTGCGATCTGTCAGAACCCGAGCAATCAACTGGAAAAAACTCGGATTTCGCAGCGCAGCTCAAGTGTGGTTGATGATAGCCGAGCGACTGTTAGAAAACTTGCTCCTGCGAGCTGAACAAATTGCCAGCGCCATGAAAGTTCGCGGCTTCACCAGTCCCGATCGACACCGTGTAGAATGGCACCAGTTGCACTTGAAAATCCGAGACTGGATCGCCCTCGGCTGCTTGCTCGTCCTCTGGAGCGCCCGCTTGGTTTGGGGTTGGGACAGTTAAGATTTTAGATTTTAGATTTTAGATTTTAGATTGATTGATTAGATTTGAGATTGAAGAATATTAAAGAATTGGGAATGAGTGATGAAGCTCGTCGTTTTGAGCACTGGCCTACATTTGAGTAAGTTTTGTCTGGTGCGCGACAGTCCTGCTAAAGTAATGGAGACAAATATTTAGAGAACCAAGACCTTGAACATCTATCTTGGGACAGATATCGTATATGTTCCGCGCATACAAGCCGCATTAGACCGGTTTGGCGATCGCTTCCTCGAAAAAGTTTACACGCCCGCCGAACAAAGGGATTGTAGGTCACTAAATTCTCAACACAGCAGCATTAAAGGTAAAATGAATCGAGTTTCCTGCAACCAACTAGCGGGGCGCTGGGCAGCAAAAGAAGCCGTTGTCAAAGCTCTAGGCACGGGATGGCGGGGAATACGGTATGCAGATGTGGAGATTCGGCGCTCCGAAAACGGTGCTCCAAACGTGCAACTGCACGGAACCGCAGCAGCACAGGCCTCTGTTTGGGGAAATTGCCAGTGGCAATTGAGCCTCAGCCACGACGGAGACTATTGCACGGCTACGGCGATCGCTCTTTGTACCCCGCCGTCAAACAACGCCGTCGGGCGATCGAGCGAAACTAAAATCTAAATCTTTAATCTAAAATGGATCGATTGTGAGCGTTAATGACTACCGAAACTTACCTGAATCATCCAAACTTTGGCCTCCTCTTCAGGGTATCCCAGGTTGAAGACAGCCAAGAATTATTTACCACCCTATACGCCCAGCGCCTGTTTTTTTTGGTGACAAACGGCCCAGGCGGGCTGAGATTTGAACCAATCAGCCGGTCCGACGCTCGCCTCATGGTCGAAATTCGCCTGCGAACCCTGCGTCGCAGCGGTCAATATCAGGAGTACGACCAATTGCAGACCATTCACCAGCGCACCTTTCAATAGCGAAAATCAGTAACTTGGTAATTGGTAACTGTCTTAATTTTCCTTCCCTCCCGTTCCTAGCGTTGAGCACCCATGACCATAGCCTCTCGAATTAACAGCATTCGCCAACACTTGCCCGAATCAGTGCGGTTAATTGCCGTTACCAAACAGGTACCGACTGATGCTATCCGCGAAGCATACGACGCCGGTATCCGGGATTTTGGCGAGAGTAAGGTTCAAGAGACTGCCGACAAACAAAGGCAACTGCAAGATTTACCGGATATCAACTGGCACTTGATCGGCCACTTGCAAGCTAACAAAGCCGCCAAAGCCCTAGAGATCTTCCAGTGGATTCATTCTCTCGACAATTTAAAAATCGCTCAGCGACTTTCGCGCTTGGCGGGCGAACAGTCGTGCTCTCCCCAAGTCTGCCTGCAAGTCAAAATGTTGCCCGACCCGGACAAATACGGCTGGAGCGTTCCAGAACTGCTTGCCGACCTTCCAGAACTCAACAAATGTCAGCATATCAAAATTCAAGGTTTGATGACAATACCCCCACTGGGGTTAAATGACTCGCAAATCCTAGAATTATTTAACAGCACCCGCGAACTTGCTGACAAAATCCAGCAGCAAAATTTGCCCTGCATTCAAATGCAGCAGCTCTCGATGGGGATGTCGGGAGATTATCATTTGGCAATTCAAGCAGGTGCTACTATGGTACGGCTAGGACAAACCTTATTTGGCTCTAGGAGGGGATAAATAATTCAAATCTTCTAATAAAGACAATTTAGGTTAAATATATAGTAGTCAGCCACCCGCGACTAACGCGCGACGCGAGTATAGTCGGGGCAGCAAAGTCGTGAAGGAGAGTGAATCATGAATATTTTTTCTAAACTGCGAGATTTTGTAGGCATCAACAATGAGCCTGAGTACGATGACGTGTACGACGAAACCGAAGGGGAGCGCTATCAGAACTTCTACCCAGCGCCTGAACCGAACCCCGCTGCAGTCGCAGCAGCCGAAGAAGAACGTCGTCAAAATCGTAGAATGCGAGAGCGCTCAGTAGTAGGATCGACAGGTATGGATGTCGTTGCACCAACCGGGGGAGTAGGGTCAGTAATGAATAACGTGATTGGAATGCCTGGAGCTATGAACGGGATTTCGGAAGTAGTAGTAATGGAGCCGCGCACTTTTGAAGAGATGCCGGCAGCAATTCGAGCGCTTAAGGAACGGAAGTCTGTGGTTTTGAACCTGACGGTGATGGACCCAGACCAAGCGCAAAGAGCTGTGGACTTTGTGGCGGGCGGTACTTATGCCCTGGACGGTCATCAAGAGCGAATTGGCGAAAGTATTTTCTTGTTTACGCCTAGCTGCGTGCAGGTGAGAACTCAGTCTGGTGTGGTTCACGAAGTGCCTCCTGCTCAAGGACGCCCTCGTGCTGCTGCTCCTGCACCAACAGTCTGGCCTGCAGAACAAGCTCCAATCGCTCAGTAGTCAGTAGTTAGTAGTCAGTTGACAGTGGTGAGTAGTCAGTAGTCAGTAGTCAGTAGTCAATAGTTAACAACTAATAACTGTGGAATAAACACTGCGGATTAATAACATTAGCTAACAACTAAGTAACCAATGACAACTGACAACTGACAACTGACAACTGATAACTCAAAAGTGACAAGTGACAACTGACTAATGACTAACATAAAATTTGGTACGATCGGCGGCGGGGTAATGGGAGAAGCTCTCTTATCCCGCTTAATTGCACAAAAAGTTTATTTGCCTTCAGAAATATTGGTGAGCGACCCACAACTTCAACGCCGCCAATTTTTGACGGAAACCTACGGGATTGGAACAACAGCCAGCAATCTAGAAGTTGCTGCCGCTACAGAAGTGCTGTTTTTGGCGATTAAACCGCAAGTTTTTGATACGGTAGCTTTGGAATTGGCCGTGGCGGCCGATCGCCAACAGGGCAATAATGGAGAAACGGCTAATTCTGAGCCAGAAGCGCTGGTAGTGTCGATTTTGGCAGGAGTGCCACTGAGCAAGCTCGAACCAGCCTTCCCGGGGCGGGGAGTGCTGCGTGTGATGCCGAATACCCCTGCCACGGTAGGAGCGGGAATGAGCGCGATCGCCTCGGGAAAACTCGTGCAACCGGCTGATTTAGAATTGGTAAAGCGCATCTTTCAGGCCGTGGGAGAAGTGGTAGAAGTGCCTGAGAGTATGCTGGATGCGGTGACGGGGCTTTCGGGTTCCGGGCCTGGTTATGTAGCAATTTTGATTGAGGCCTTGACAGATGGCGGAGTTTGTGCAGGACTGCCACGGGCGATCGCCTCTCAATTAGCTTTGCAAACTGTATTCGGTACGGCGAAGCTAATGCAAGAAACGGGAATGCACCCGGCACAATTGAAAGATCAAGTTACAAGTCCCGGCGGCACCACTATTGCGGGAATTGCTAAATTAGAGAGTAGTGGCTTTCGATCGGCCCTAATCGAAGCAGTGAAAGCAGCTTGTTTGCGTTCTCAAGAATTAGGGAAATAACTCAGGAATTACGCACAGAAACAATCAGAAATGAGTTCAATCGCACTTTAAACCTGCCGCTGCCGCTGTCGGATACTTGACGGGAACAAAAGCTACACCGAATTGTTCTTTTCGACACTTGACAATATGCACCAATTCGCTGGGGGGATTTTTGCGATCGCCATTCTTTCCAAACTGAATAGTTCCTGTTCCTCCTTCCACAATAAAATTCGGAAGAGAAAGAGTTTTTTGCATTCCTTCCCGGCTGGGTTGCTGCTGCATTTCCATTGCCTTAATCAGTGCAATAGTTGCATCGTAAGCTAAGGCGGTATCGGTATTTACCGTTCCTCCCCACAACTTTTGAGCCTGTTGAGGAAATTTTTTATTAACACTGCTTAAGGGATGCCAGGGGACAGACACGATTAGTTTTTCAAAAGATTTTAACTGGGATACGGCTTCCAAAGTTCTCCACTTGTAGAGTACCCAAATTCCGGCTATCCAATTGCGATTGCCGTTGGCTTTAACCATTGCGATCGCGTTATTTAATGAATTAGTAATTTGACCGTCTGGAGATAACACGATCGCAGTTTCCCCTGTGCGCTGGATTTGATTTAAAGCTGTTTGGGCGTTGAATTCATTTTTGGATAAATCAAACTCGCGACTTCTGACTATTTTTGCTTTTTTGTCATCTTGAAACTGCCGTTTGAAAGCTTGTGTAAAATAAGAACCAGACGAACTGCCGGGATTGTATAAAACTGTCGCTTGATTTTTGCCTACTGACCGCAGATACTTTGCTAAAGTTTGAGCAGCAAACCGACTCGAATAGGATGTGCGAAAGAAAATTTTTCGAGGCTTTTCTGTCAGTTCTTCCGTTGTGCTTCCCGGAGAAATCAAAACCAGGTTATTTTGGTCATAAATATCTACCGCTGATAGGGTAATTTCGCTGGCATAGTGACCGACTACTCCTAAAATATCCGGCTGTTTAACCAGTACATTTGCTGTTTTAACGACCTCTGTTTTGAGATTCGCATCGTCAGCAATGATGACTTTAAGACCTTTTTCGTTAATAGCTTTGGCTTCGAGAAAGCTGTGACCGGGAAAGCTTTTATTCCTCTCATTAGCAGCGCTTAATCCTAAATTAACTTGTGTTTGGGCTTGGGCAACGCCGCGCAAAATTTCTTTTGCCGAATCTGCATTAATTACAGAACCATCCTGAGTTCTCAGGATGGGAATGGCAACAGCAATTGTGTAATAATCAGCATTTTTAGCCTGAAGCCAAGCATTGTTCATGTAAATTAAAGTTTCGGGATCGATGCTGTCTTCTTCGTTCCAGGATTTTTTGAATAAATTAAAAGCAGATTGATAATTAGATTTGGCAAACTCCTCAACTCCCCTTTGCTTTAACCGAGGCGAAGAAGTTTTTACTAGGATTTCTTCGCCGCAACTCACAGCATCTCCTTGGATTAAAGGACAAGTTTTAGGTGTAATTGTGCGTAAAAAAATAGGGGCTGCCAGTCCCGCTGTCATTCCCGCAACTGCCAATGGCAACAAGCCAAAGATCGATCGAGAAAACACCCTGCGTTTCGGTGGTGGTGAATGCAATCCTGTTAGCGCTCGCAAATCCTGTAACACTTCAGCAGCGGATTGATAGCGATCGTTAAAGTGGTAGCGCACCATCTTATTTAAAACTTTTTTTAGCTTGTCGCTAATTTGTACCATCGGGCGATCGTCAGTGGAGTAATGCCAGACGAGTTCGCCAGTTTTTTGATGGTTGAAAAAATCTGCAATATCTAAACCTGCGATCGCTTGAATGCCGATGATTCCCACAGCATAGATATCGCTGTTAAATCTGGGCTGATTTTTCCACTGTTCCGCCGGCATATAACCCTCAGTACCAATGGCACGAGTTTGAGTTATTTGACCGTTATCGATCGTCAAAGTGCCGATCGCTTTTACTGCCCCAAAATCAATCACCGCAATTTTGCCGTCTAGCTTGCGCCGGATTAAGTTTGACGGTTTAATATCGCGGTGAATAATACCTTGAGAGTGGACGCAATCTAAAACTGACAAAATATCCAGCAATAAATCAATAACTTCTGACTCCTTAAACTGCCTGAGAGAACCGAGTTCTTTATTCAGCGGATTTCCTTCGATGTATTCTTGAATTAAGTAAAATTTTCCCTGTTCTTGGAAGCGATCGATTAACTGGGGAATGCGCGGACACTTATCGAGATACTTCAGGGTTTTAGCTTCTTTTTCAAATTGCTGTTGTGCTTCTTCCAACAGCCGCGCATCCTTAGATTGAGGCGGCTCAATTTCCTTGACGACGCACAGGGGATTTTCGGGGCTGCCCAAAGCGTCGTTAGCCGTATAGGTTTTAGCAAACCCTCCCTCACCTAATTTAGCGATAATTCGGTAGCGCGCGCGCAGAATATCCCCTGGTTTTAGGCACATAAATTCTCCGATTCCCCGACTGGCTGCACTCGTTGAGGTTGATTTTACCATCGGGCGGGAACGGGTTTATATAGTTTACTCACGAGTATGTAACGCCGCCCTCTGGCGGTTCATGTACCGCGAGCGAGGGCGGCTAACGCAAGAAAATTGAATCAATCAGAAACGAGTTCAATCGCACTTTAAACCTGCCGCTTTTGCTGTCGGGTACTTGACGGGAACAAAAGCGAGGCCGAACCGCTCTTTTGGACACTTGACAATATGTACTAAGTCCGGTCGAAAATTTTGGCGATCGCCCTTCGCATCAAACTCAATAGTTCCGGTTGCTCCTTTGGCGCTAAAATTCTGACTCGCAATAGTGTGCTGCATCCCTTCGCGGCTGGGTTGCTGTTGCATTTCTATTGCTGTAATTAGCGTCCGAGTTGCATCGTAGGTTAAAGCTGTGCGGTGGTTGACGTTTCCTCCCCAAAGCTTCCGAGCATTTTCGGCAAATGTGGGGTTGGGAGCAGCTAAGGGATGCCAAGAGGATGATGTCACCAGTTTATTAAAAGACTGTAACTGGGAGGCAGTTTCTAAGGTTTTCTGGCTGTAGATTCCCCCGGTTCCCACTACCCAATTGCGATCGCCATTGGCTTTAATAAGTGCCATCGCATTTTTGACTGCATTCGGGACATGACTCGTACTTAAGACAATCGCTGTTTTCTCAGTTCGCTCGATTTCTTGTAATGCTAATTCAACGTTAAAATTTTTCTTACATAAATCGAATTCAGTGATGCTGAAAATATTTCCTCCTGCTTCTCTAAACTGTTTTCTGAATTCTTCCCACAATGAAGAAGTAGCTTGAATCTCAGGACAATAGAAACCCGCCGCTTTTTTGGAACCTGCCTTTTCAATCAGATAGTTCTTGAAGTTTTCAGCAGTAATTTGATGTCTAGGAACAGTGCGAAAGAAAAACTTCCGACGTTTTTCTGTTAATTGTTCCGTTGTACTCCCCGGCGAAATTAAGACTAAGTTATTTTTGTCATAAATATCGACTGCATGCACAGTCATCTCGCTAGTATAGTGACCGACGACGCCCAAAATCTCGGTTTGCTTCACGAGTGAAGAGGCTCTAGCTTGTGCCTCTGCTTTCAGATTGGCATCGTCAGCGATAATGACTCTAATACCCTTGCCCTTAATGGCTTTCCCTGCTAAAAAACCTTGACCGGGAAAGTCGTTATTGCGATCGGAATTAAAGAGTCCTAGGTTGACTTCTGTTTGGGCGTGGGCAATGCCGCGCAACATTTCTCTAGCCAAATCAGAATTGACAGTACCTCCTTCGCTGTTGCTAATGGGAACGGCAACTGCAAGGGTGTAATAATCAGCTTTTTTTGCTTTCAAAAGGGCATTATTCATGTAAATTAAAGTTTCGGGATCTTTGCGTTCTTCTTCGTCCCACGATTGTTTAAATAAATTAAAAGCTGATTGATAATTTGCATTAAAAAACTCCTCTATTCCCCTTTCTTTTAAGCGAGAACCAGATGTTTTTATCAGGATTTCCTCGCCACAACTCGCAGCATCTCCCTTGATTAAAGGACAAGTTTTAGGTATAAAAATTTTGTGTATTAAAAATACTGCTAGCCCGAGGAATCCTGCGATCGCGATCGGCAAGCAAACTCTCAATTTATCTTGCCATTGGCACTGAGGCTTCGGCAGCAGAGGTTGTTGTGGAGGGGGCGCAGGTGAGTGCAATGCTGTTAGCGCTCGCAAATCCTGTAACACTTCAGCAGCGGACTGATAGCGATCGTTAAAGTGGTAGCGCACCATCTTATTTAAAACTTTTTTTAGCTTGTCACTAATTTGTACCATCGGGCGATCGTCAGTTGAGTAGTGCCAGACGAGTTCCCCAGTTTTTTTATCATTAAAAAAGTCTTCAATATCTAAACCTGCGATCGCTTGAATGCCAATGATTCCCACAGCATAGATATCGCTGTTAAATCTTGGCTGATTTGTCCACTGTTCGGCTGGCATATAACCGTCTGTACCAACGGCACGAGTTTGAGTTATTTGACCGTTCTCGATCGCCAAAGTGCCGATCGCTTTTACCGCCCCAAAGTCAATCACCGCAATTTTGCCGTCTAGCTTGCGCCGGATTAAGTTTGACGGTTTAATATCTCGGTGAATAATACCTTGAGAGTGTACGCACTCTAAAACTGACAAAATGTCCAGCAATAAATCAATAACTGCTGACTCCTGAAACTGCTGGCCTGAAATTAGTTCTTGATTCAGCGGATTTCCTTCGATGTATTCTTGAATTAAGTAAAATTTTCCCTGTTCTTGGAAGCGATCGATAAACTTGGGAATGCGCGGACACTTATCGAGATACTTCAGGGTTTTAGCTTCTTTTTCAAATTGCTGTTGTGCTTCTTCCAACAGCCGCGCATCCTTAGATTGAGGCGGCTCAATTTCCTTGACGACGCACAGGGGATTTTCGGGGCTGCCCAAAGCGTCGTTAGCCGTATAGGTTTTAGCAAAACCTCCCTCACCTAATTGACCGATAATTCGGTAGCGCGCGCGCAGAATATCCCCTGGTTTTAGGCACATAAATTCTCCGATTCCCCGACTGGCTGCACTCGTTGAGGTTGATTTTACCATCGGGCGGGAACGGGTTTATATAGTTTACTCACGAGTATGTAACGCCGCCCTCTGGCGGTTCATGTATCGCGAGCGAGGGCGGCTAACGCAAGAAAATTGAATCAATCAGAAACGAGTTCAATCGCAATTTAAACCTGCCGCTGCCGCTGTCGGGTACTTGACGGGAACAAAAGCGAGGCCGAACTGCTCATTTGGACACTCTACAATATGTACTAAATCGCTGGGATGATTTTTCCGATCGCCATTTTCCGGCGAGTTAAACTGAATGGTTCCTGTTGCTCCCCAAGCGCTAAAATCAGGAGATGAAAGCGTTCTTTGCATTCCTTCGCGACTGGGTTCCTGCTGCATTTCCAATGCTTTTATGAGTGCGCGCGCTGCATCGTAAGCTGAAGATATACGAGTATTTCCCTCTTCTCCCCACAGCGATCGAGCTTGTTGGGGAAATTCTGGGTTGGGGCTGTTTAAGGGATGCCAGCCGACAGAAAGGATTAGTTTATTAAACACATTTTGCGGTTGCCCAGATACAAATTCTAACATTTGCGGACACATCAGCATCCATGCCCCGGCAATCCAATTGCGAGAGCCGTTAAGTTTTATTATGTCAAATGCGCTGTCTAGCGTTCTGCTATGATGGGGATCGGGAACTAGCACGATCGCAGTTTCTCCCTTTGTCTGGATTTCCTTGATCGCTCTTGCGGTGTTGAAGTCTTTTTTAAATAAATCGAAATCTTGAATTCTGACTATTGTTCCCCCTAGGCGTCGAAAATAGTTTTTATAACCTTTCACAAAAGATGCGCCGAATGGGCTTCGCGGATTGTATAAAATTGCTACTTGTGTTTGATTTTGTTTTCGGAGGTACTTCGCTAAATCTTTAGCGATTAAACTGCTCGTATATTGAGTGCGAAAAAAAAATTTCCTAGGTTCATGCGTCAGCTCTCCCGTGGCTGCACCCGGAGACATCAAAACGAGATTATTGTTGTTGTAAATATCTACAGCGTGCATCGTCATCTCGCTACTAGCGTGACCGATAACTGCTAAAATATCCGGTCGATCGACCAGCGAAATTGCTCTTTGTTTTGCCTCCTCTTCATCGTTGGCATCGTCAGCAATAATTACTTTAAGTCCTTTGCCCTTAATGGCTTGACTTGGTAAAAAACCTTGACCTGGAAAGTCCCGATCGCTAGAATTTGATAGTCTCAAATTAACTTCTGTTTGCGCTTGAGCCACTCCGCGCAGATATTCTTTCGCCTGCTCGCCAAGCTGAGAAAAACTGTCGGGGTTTCTCCGACAAACGGAAAGGACGACAGCAATTGTGTAATAAGGAGCGTTGCTGACTTCCAGAAAAGCATTGTTCAGGTAAATTAAAGTTTCTGGGTCTTTGCCGTCTTCGTTGTGCCACGATTCTTTGAAGGTATTAAAAGCTTGCTTTGAATTTGAAGCTGCAAATTCTTTAACTCCTTTTTGCTTGAGCCAAGGTTGAGAACTTGTAAATAGAATTTTTTCTCCGGCACTTAAACCATCTGGGAGGTTTGGGGGGGAAGGTGTTTTGCTGTCACGGGCGATCGAATATTCCACTCCCACCTGCGTCGCAATCTCAATCGGCGGTGAGGGCGATACCGCCTCCGATCGCAAATGGTCTAACACTTCAGCAGCGGATTGATAGCGATCGTTAAAGTGGTAGCGCACCATCTTATTTAAAACTTTTTCCAGCTTGTCGCTAATTTGTACCATCGGGCGATCGTCAGTTGAGTAGTGCCAGACAAGTTCCCCAGTTCTTTTATGATTTAAAAAGTCTTCAATATCTAAACCTGCGATCGCTTGAATGCCGATGATTCCCACAGCATAGATATCGCTGTTAAATCTTGGCTGATTTATCCACTGTTCGGCCGGCATATAACCGTCTGTACCGATGACGCGAGTTTGAGTTATTTGACCGCCCTGAATCGCCAAATTGCTAATACCTTTGACTGCCCCAAAGTCAATCACGGCAATTTGGCCGGAGCGGTTACACCGGATTAAGTTTGACGGTTTAATATCGCGGTGAATAATATGTTTTTTGTGGACGCAATCTAAAACTTCTAAAATGTCCTGCAATAACTCAATAACTTCTGATTCCTTAAACAGCCTGCCTGAACCTATCTCCTCGTTCAGCGGATTTCCTTCGATGTATTCTTGAATTAAGTAAAATTTTCCCTGTTCTTGAAAGTGCTCGATTAACCTGGGAATGCGCGAGCACTCTTTCAGAGATATCAGGGATTCAGCTTCTCTTTCAAATTGCACCTGCGCTGCCTGCAAAACCTCCGGATCGTTCGATTGAGGAGGCCCAATTTCCTTGACGACGCACAGGGGCTTTTCGGGGCTGCCCAAAGCGTCGTTAGCCGTATAGGTTTTAGCAAACCCTCCCTCACCTAATTTAGCGATAATTCGGTAGCGATCGCGCAGAATATCCCCTGGATTCAGACACATAAATTTTTACAATGCCTTGACTCGCTGCACTCGTTGAGGTCGATCGTACCACAAATATGACTTTTATGAACTCAAAGTTATGACTTTTATGAACTCAAAGTTATGACTATATGAATTGATTTTGAGAGTGGCTTATTTAATAATCTTGGCATCTGAGATTTTAGGGAGAAAATATTTTATGGCTTTACAAAGAGACCCATCAGGAGTGCCTCGCTTAATTGGCGACAATACATCTGAATCTGTTGAGTTATCCGTCGCTAATTCTCGATTCGGAGGTGTAACTAATTTCCCCTCGGGAGTATGGATGCTCGGAGGTGACGATTCAGTCATAGGCTCAACAGCTAACGATTTGGTTTATGGCAATGAAGGGGAAGATATTATCAGAGGGAATTTTGGCAACGATTCTTTATTTGGGGGAAGAGGGAAAGACGCAATAAATGGAAATGAAAGCAATGACTCTCTAAACGGAGGTCAAGATGGAGATGTACTTTTTGGTGAGAGTGGCAATGATATTTTATTGGGAGGTAAAGGCAATGATTTTTTAGTCAGCGGTAGCGGAAATGACACTCTGGTGGGAGCTTTGGGTCGCGACCTTTTAACAGGTTTGGGTGATAGTGGATCACTCAAAATCGGGGGCAGCAACTTGTACGTCCTTCAAGCAGAACCCGGAGTTAGAGATGTCAATAATGCCGATTTCATTGTAGGTTTCCGACAACCTTTCGATAAAATTGGATTAGCAAACGGTTTGACTGTGAATGATATAGTGTTGGAAAACTTGACAAATGTGCCAATTACGATACAGGTAGAATTTCCGCAAGTTGCCGGTTCTGTGGTCACGCCAGAGCAATCACAGCTATTAAAACCCGTATCGATAGTGAGTTCCGGGACTCTGATCAAAGTCAGGAATTCAGGAGATGCAATCGGTTTTGTTGAGGGTGTAACGCCTGTGCAACTGCAAAACAGCATTCTAAACACCATTATCCCTGTTCAGGGATTCTGAGCTGTATAATGCGCTGCCATGCCTGCTATAAAAGCTTAATTGGAGATGCTGCTAGCGATCGCCCGCGCGCTAAACTGTGGGATTTTTAAGGCGAGCTCGCACTTCAATCAAACTAATTATCACTCGCTAGCTGCTGTTTCCAATTTCTCTCCAATCCTTGGTTCAGTACCGTTCAAAAGCCGCTGAATATTGCTCCGATGCCGCACAATTACAAAGACACCGCCCGCAATTCCAAACAATACATAAGCCAGCGGCTGATGTAAAGCAAACATCAATCCAGCAACGCTAATTGCTCCGATAATCGAACTTAAAGAGACAATTCGCGATACCGCAAATACTATTCCGAAAATTCCGAAAGTTCCCAAACCTACTGGCCAGTACAAACCGAGCAAAACTCCCAAACTTGTAGCCACTGATTTACCCCCGGTAAACCCCAGCCAGATAGACTTGCTGTGGCCCAAAACAGCCGAGAAACCCGCCAAAGTTGCCATCCAAGGGATGACAGTTGCAGTATTTTCTAAACCTGCGGCGGTTGCTAGCTGCTGGGTAAAACTGAGAGAGTAAATGTAGCGGATTAGGACGATCGCACTTACCCCCTTCAAAACATCAACCAGCAACACCCCCAACCCCGGCCACTTCCCCAAAGTCCTCAGTACGTTAGTCGCACCCGTCGAACCCGAACCAACCTCTCGAATATCAATTCCTAGCATCCATTTCCCCAAGGCGTACCCAGTAGGAATCGAACCCAGCAGATAAGCTGCTATTAGCAATGCCCCATTTAAAATTATCCAGCTAGCCATTTTTTAATTTGAGATTTCGTGTACAGCAGAAGGAAGAAGGAAGAAGGAAGAAGGAAGAAGGAAGAAGGAAGAAGAAGAAACAACCAATTCCGGTTAATTTCCCTCTGAGTTTCTTCAGTCCGCGCAGGCGGACGAAAGTTTGTATAGCAGCGAATTATATTCGCCCGGACTTGCTCAAAAATCCTTAGCAGTCGTCAAAGTTTGCGGGTCAGAAGCAAAGGCCAACCACAGCGGAAATTGCAGCAGTGACAAACTAATTAAATCCTCAGTTTCATCAATGACAATTAGTGGCAATTTGCCCTCTTTCACCAGTCGATCGGCTTTTTGAGCTAAAGCTTCGGCAGACTCAAACATAATAATCCCCCGTTCCGGGCCAAAATCGCTGCGAGTAATGCCCAAACAGTCCTGCAAACCCCGGCGCCACTCTCCTAAACGTTCGGGACTGTTGGCGAGCACCAAAGTCCGCACCCGTCCACCGTAGACGCTTCTGAGTACAGAAATAATAGTCGAAGTAATCAAGATATTTTGCAAGCGCGAACCCATAGTCCGCAAAGCACCCCTTCCTCCTTGAGTGAAAAACCAGTTAGAAACTCGTTCCGCGTGGATGGGTTCAAAAGTGCGGCGAAGTTGCCAAGGCGGGCCGTAGTAGTCGGGGAGAGTGCGATATTGATCGAGGGTGCGGCGAATTTGTTTGGCTTGTTCTTGAAATCCCTGTTCGGCAAATTTGGGATTTACTGGTGCTGAGGATTGAGACTCCTCAGCAGGAATTTGCTTGGGTGTCTCTTGCACTGGTGGCGTCAAATCTAAGAGTTCGGCGGTAGCGGCCAAATCCTGCAAACTGCCTACTAGATAGTCTTTGAAACCCTGGACTCGAATGGCTAAATCTTGGGAAACGCCGGCAAAAGTGGTTCGCATTTCCTTCTGAATTCGATCGCGCCGGCGTTCGAGTTTTTCTACTTCGATTTGTAGCGCTTGTTTGCGGTGATCTAGTTGAATCAAGCCGTCTTGTACCAAACGCCCGATCGAGGCTTGAGCCTGGCCCAACGCTTCTATAGCATTGGCTTTGTCGGCTTCCAATGCGGCAATTTTTTCAGTCAAATTTTGTTCTTGCTGCTGCAATTCTTTGACTCTCTCTGCCAACTGTTCGGTAAGATTTTCTGGGATGTGCGTTACCGTTTCTGGGGTTGCTGTTGGCTGGGAGTCTGTTGGAGGCTCGATTTGAGCGATCGGACTTTCTGATTCGGCATCGTCGGTGTACGGCGGAATTTGGGCGATTGCGCCTGCTTCGTCCACGAATTGGGCGATTTCGGCATCTTCCTCGCCCAGCGGCGGGTCTGTTTCTGGCGGGAGTTGGGCTGGCAGTTCATTTTCGTCGATCCACAAATCTCGTGTTTGAGATAGAAGTTGGTACTCCGTCTCATTCACGGGTAAATCGACTTCGCCGTCACCGCTTGGGGCGGCTGGTTGTGGTTGCGGTTCTTGGGTTGGAGATTCGTCTGAATTCATGGGAAATTTTGTTCGGCGTGGGCACGGAAAAGTTAAAAATTAAAAATTAACAACTTTTTTAGTCTTGACGGGGACAGCGCTGTTCTAAGCAGGTCTGTAGCATTTTACGATCGAACAGAACCGGCAGAAAGTGAATGCTGTTAATTTCTTTGAAATAGAACAAAATCGGCACAGCGGGCCAAAATATCCGCCAATTTTGCCATTCTCGGTAAGGAAAGCGGCGGATTAAGTTGGACGATCGATAAATGTCCAAATCTGTTGGGGTAAATTGTAGCCGGATGGTGGCGGCTTGGTACATCAGAAACAAGCCGAACAGCGAAAGCGGCAAACTAGCCCACTTCTGCACGAACAGCAGCGGTAGGGCCGCCAGTACCAGGACTAGGGGAATCGCATAACTCGGAGCGAGTTCGATCGTATTTGTCGGCGCAGTCGAAGAGGCAGTGGTATTCACGGGTTTAAATCAAGGGTAGTAAACGAATGTTGCCGATTATTCATATTTTATAGGAAATAAGCTGAAAACCCTGTGACTTCAGTCCAGGGACGGGCGATCGCGGGAGACTTTAGTCTCCCAGTCAAATCCTTGCTTCATCAGAAATACGAGTTACATTGTAAACTTTCTTTACTTTGGGGAGCCGTCTTATGTCAAACGATATAACATAAAAAGCGGAGGTAAAGCAATGCTAGTTTTTGAGTTTAAAGCCTACGGGAAACAGAATCAGTTCAATGCAGTGGATGAAGCAATTCGTACCGCTAAATTTGTCCGCAATAGTTGTTTGCGCTATTGGATGGATAACAAAAAAGTGGGTCGATACGACTTAAATAAATACTGTGCTGTACTGGCTCGCGACTTTCCCTTTGCTGACGAACTCAACTCAATGGCTCGACAATCGAGCGCTGAACGAGCATGGTCTGCTATCTCCCGATTTTATGATAATTGCAAGAAAGGGATTCCTGGTAAAAAAGGTTATCCACAGTTTCAGAAAAACTGCCGCTCAGTTGAGTACAAAACGAGTGGATGGAAGCTTGCGGACGATAGAAAATCAATCAATTTTCTCGATAAAAAAGGGATTGGAAGGTTAAAACTAAAAGGCACACGCGACTTGCACTTCTACCAAATCAGTCAAATCAAACGGGTGAGATTGGTAAAAGGTGCGGATGGCGTGTACGTTCAATTCTGTGTTGATGTTGATCGAAAAGAAAACACAGAACCCTCTGGTACTACGCTCGGATTAGACATGGGTCTGAAGGAATATTACACTGATTCAAACGGAGTTACGGTTGAAAATCCGAAGTTCCTCAGAAAAGGTGAAAAAGTTCTTAAGCGTTCAGTACGTAGTGTCTCCAGGAAAGTAAGAGGTTCAAAGAATAGGGGCAAAGCTAGGCAGATTCTAGGCAAACGCCATCTCAAAATAAGTAGGCAGCGTAAAGACCATGCAGTGAAATTAGCACGGTGCGTAATCTCATCAAACGATGTAGTGGCTTACGAAGATTTGAGAATCAAAAACATGGTGAAGAATCACTGTTTAGCTAAGTCTATTAATGACGCATCTTGGTATCAATTTCGTGTTTGGCTTGAATACTTCGGTAAAGTATTTGGAAAGATTACGGTTGCGGTGAACCCACAGTACACCACCCAAGAATGCTCTAAGTGCGGTGAAATTGTCAAAAAAACGCTATCCACGAGAACACACGTTTGTAAATGTGGGTGTGTAATGGATAGAGATTTCAACGCAGCTAGAAATATCCTTCGTCGAGGATTGGGTACGGCGGGACACGTCGGAACCTTTGGTCTTGAGCCAAGCAACGCTTTAGGAGAATTGACCTCTACTGTTGTTGGAGAAATCCTGCTTCAGCAAGTTGAATCGTAGATTAAAGAATCCCCGCGCGTTTACGCCCGGGAGTGTCAACTGTTTCCTAGCTTACAAGCCTTTGAGTACGCTAGAGCCCGTCCCCTGAAACATCAGCCAAGTCATGAAAAAGTTCACAATAAAAATAGCCAGTAAAGCCGTCACCACCGCCGTAGTAGTCGATTGACCGACGCCTTTTGCCCCGCCGGTGGTAGTCAAACCCCAGCTAGTGCCGATTACGGCAATCAAACCACCGAACACAAAAGCCTTAATTGCCGCGCTGCAAATATCCCACAGACTCAGGAAATTGCGGACTGATTCTAAAAACACGCTTTGAGAGATGCCGTACATCGTTGTAGCAATCAGCAGTCCGCCAAGGACGCCGGTGACGAGACACATGATGGTTAAAATTGGCAGCATCAAGCAGCAAGCAAGGACGCGAGGAATGACTAAATAGTCGATCGGGTCTGTTCTGAGCATCAGCAGGGCATCTATCTGCTCTGTTACCTGCATTGTGCCGATTTCCGCTGCAAAAGCCGAACCTACCCGTCCCGTCACGATGACGGCTGTTAAGACGGGGCCGAGCTCGCGAGTCAAAGACAAAGCCAAAACGCCACCGACGACATTGGCGGCACCGAGGTTAATAAACTCCCTCGCTACCTGAATAGTAAATACCATGCCGACAAAACCCGCAGTCAGCAAAGCAATCAGCAGAGATTCCGGGCCGACTGCTGCCATTTGGTCGATGGTGTTGCGGCGGTGAATTTTGCCCTTCAGCAGGTGCAGCATGACTTGGCCGCCCAATAAAGCTGCTGCCAGCAACCGCTGACTCCACAAACTGAGGCTCGAAGATGTAGTGGTGCTCAAGGGAATTTCGAGTGTAGAACAACTGCAAAAAATGAAATCTATCTACAAATCTTAAACAAGTTTTTTCTATAACATTTAAGATTTCTGACAGAACTGGCCACTGACGGCGATCGCTGCCTATCGTAGAAAAGGACAAGTTTTGTTTGCTTGCACCTTTCGGCAGTTTAGCTGAATTTACTGACTCTTATGAGCATTTTTCCCAATTTTCTTCGCTCTGTACTGCTGACCAGCCTGTTGAGCTTTGTCGCCCCCGTCTTGTTAATCGGCGCGGGATTGACTAGCTTTTCGCTGATCGGCTTCGTGCCTGCTCTCCAAGGAGTTGGTCGTTCTGGAGAAGACCTGATTTTGCAGTTCTTAGCTACTTTCGGCAGCGGCTGTCCCCTGCAGGGCTTTTTCGTCATTGGTCTAACTTTTGGTTTGGTGGGTGCTTTGTTTGATACCTACGCTTCTTATCAGCATTCGCGGTGGAGTTAATTTTGTTTCGTTATATGTGGAATGTGAGATTTTAGGTTGGGAATTCTAAATTAAATCTAAAATCTCAAATTGTTGGGTTCCGATGCGATCGAATAGCGCCACCTGCAATGACTTCGCCCACAAACAGATAGTTGCTAGCAGACAGGAGTGGTGGAAAGCAAAAAATTTTAGACCAAAGTTAAAATTTCCCCAGTCATGTGTAGAGTCAATCTCACATCTCAACTCTCCAACCTCAAATCGGCTGACTTCGCCCAAAAACGGATACTTGAAATTTTAGACTCTTGGTCAAACTTCCAGATTCATCTGTGGAGTCAATCTCAAATCTCCACTCTCAAACCGACTCACTCAACATTATTGCTCGCAAATGTTCGGTAATGCGATCGGCTTTTTTGCGGAAAACCGAATCCCCCTATTTCTGGAGCTGGAATATATTAAATACAGGTTGAGTCAAGTGTTTCTCAACCCTAAAAACTTCAGATAGTCGAGGTATTAGTTATGGCACTTATTCGTTGGGAACCTTTGCGGGAAATGGACTCCTTGCAACGAGAAATGAATCGGTTGTTTGATAGCTTGACTCCGGCAACCGATCGCGCATCTAACGGTGTTGCTTTTCTACCCCCCGCCGAACTCGATGAAACTCCCGAAGCCATCCACCTTAAATTAGAAGTTCCGGGCATGGAAGCTAAGGATTTGGACGTACAAGTAACCGCAGAAGCTGTTGCTATTAGTGGCGAACGCCGTCAGGAAACTAAGAGTGAAGATAAAGGCATGACTCGCTCTGAGTTCCGTTACGGTTCGTTCCGCCGGGTGATTCCCCTACCCGCACGGGTTCAAAATGACAGCGTAGAAGCTGAGTACAAAAATGGAGTTTTGCACCTGAATTTGCCCAAAGCGGAAGCAGAAAAGAACCGCGTGGTGAAAGTGCAAATCGGTGGCTAATAATTGTTTCCTAGTTTAGTTAGTTTTAGTTAATTAGTAGGGGGGCGCAAGGCACCCCCTATTTGTTTGGGGAATTGAGAATTCGTCATTGGGAATTGAAAATTGTGCCGAAAAGCATTGGGAATTGCGAGTTTGAGGAATGATTATTCCTTTTTCCTTCTTCCTTCTTCCTTCTTCCATCCATCCGTTACATCCTCAGAAAGCGAATCCGTTGCGGAACTTCCTTTTTCCGATTCTGCAACTGTGCTAAACTCGAAGATGAATGGTTGGTGAGGAGACTTGCGTGCCGAGTCAGGGAGTTGGAGGAAATGGAATTGCATCTGAGTTTGGAGACTTAACGGGGATGACTCGCCAAGAAGTCGATGATTTTTTGCGCGGATTGGGTGCAGAAATCAGAACTACTAGAGAGGGTTATGTTGCATATAAATTTTTTGATAAGTCAACAGTAATGATCCGTCCTAACGGTGAAGTGATTAGAACGGCTGCACCGAAATATGGAGCAGATGGAAGAAATATCAACAAAGGTTTGCGTCTCGATAGAGATGGTAAATTATTGCGGACGAGAGACGAATTTGGTAATTTAATTCCAGGTACTCACAATACGGGAGAAAAATTAAATGAGTGATTGGAAGGATGACTATAACTTGCTTGGATTGGGTGGTTTTACATCTTTAATCACAAATGTTAAAGTATCTTCATGGGGAAACGAAGTATTAATTGAATGCGTCTACAATCCAGAAGAAAGATTGCCTTATATCCTGGCTTTCAAAGACTGTCGCGATATCAGTTGGACTGTACACGATGAAGAGGCAGTTGGCGAAGTGGAAGCTGAATTCTTCGGAATTTCATTTGGCGAGCCGGAACACCGCCAGCCTGCGGTGATTACTACAGACATTTTTGAAATTTCAATTTTGTACGGCAGTTTTAGCATTCACAAGGGAGAAAACCTAAATGCTGAAGTAGCCGATTTAGAAACAGAGGTTTTGGTATCACAATCGCCAGCAGTCTTGTAGCAATTTAAAAGCACCGCGCGGTTAAATGGCCAAGCGGTTAGTAATATTATGTCGTGTAAAATAACTATTACAGTCCTTGACGCACTCCGACTCCTCGAAACTGGGTTTTTTACCTAATCTGCGGGTTTTAACGAAGTATTTTCGTAAAAAACCCGGTTTCTGGGCCCCCATGCGTAAGTCCTATATTATTAGGTTTGTAGTGAGGACTGAAGTCCTCAGCAAAAATCTGAGGATTGAAGTCCTCACTACAAAATAATTACCCATTTTTCAAAAAAGACAGTAGGTATTGTTGCCAGCCTCAGTTTACGATACTTAAGAGAACATTTTTTGCAAATGAGGTAAAACACAATGCCTGATATTGTTGATATTGCCGTAGGTGCGGGTTCGTTTCAAACCCTGGTAACGGCGGTGCAAGTAGCTAATTTAGTAGATGCGCTCAAAAGTCCGGGCCCTTTCACTGTCTTTGCACCCACTGACGATGCTTTTGCGAAATTGCCGCCGGGAACTATCACCACCCTAGTGCAGAACGTTCCCCAACTGACCAGGATTTTGATGTTTCACGTCGTATCGGGGAAGTTTATGAAGGCTGATTTGGCAAAACTCGGTTTTGTTACTTCCTTAGAAGGTTCGCCGATTAAAATTGATTGTTCTGACGGTTTTGAGGTGAAAAATGCTACAGTTGTCGCTGCGGATATCGAAGCAGACAATGGCGTCATCCACGTCATCGATAACGTGATTTTAATGGGATAATTTCGCCGTCTAATCTCGCTGCGGGAGCCAAGCAGGTGCTTTGCGGTGCCGCTTTGCTCCCGATCGCACGCTTTTTTTTTATCGGTTGAAGGTAATTTCAATATAAAAAAGTTGTTTTTTCGGCGGATGTATTTTAAGATGATTGTTTGAAAAAGTTTAAAAATCAATAATTATAATATAAGCAAACCAGTTTGGTGAGCACTATGCAAATCCTAGCCGCCAGCCTCAAAGCAAAAGTCCGCCAGCGTACCTTGGAACTGCAAGTTCTCAACGAACTTACTGCAAAAGTTCAAGCGGCTCTCAGTGTTGAGGAAATTTGGTCTGCGTGTCTGGCACATCTCGATCGCCTCATTCCCACACAGGCGATCGCAATTTTGACGCTACCGGACGATCAAATATATCTGGAACACTTACAGCCGTTAAGTGCTAGCACCAAAGCCGAAATGGAAGGGCGCTTGCAAGCTGCTCGCGCTGAATGGCTTGCTGGCAATCGGGACTGGGCGCACAACATCACTCCGCCACCAATTGCTCAGTTTCAGTCAGTCTTGATGGCACCAGCCAACCTGGATGACAGTGAAGAATTGTTGGGAGTATTTTTCATTGGTGCAGAGCAAGCAACTGCTTTTAATTTGGAACACCTTTGTTTGCTACACACAGTAGCTCAAATTTGTGCCCAACAGTTAGTAACTTTAGCACGTCAAACGACCAGTGCCAAGGAGAGATTTCCAAATAATTTGGCTCTGGATTCTGAAAGTCAAGAACTATTGTTGCGGGCTGTAATGGAGGAGGGCCCGGACCGAGTTTTTGCGAAAGATAGAAACTTTAGATACATTTTTGTAAATCAAAGTTTTGCTGAATATTTGGGTAAAAATGTTGAGGAAATTATCGGCAAAGATGATATTGAATTAGGGTTTTCAGCCGAATTAGTATTTGGCGATCGCAACAGCCAAATTAGGGGCATCCGCGAGGAAGATCGAGCTGTGCTGGCTGGGGAGAGGGTTCGCAATCCCTACCAGGCGATCGTCTTTGAAGGCGGAAAACAGCACGTCTTTGACACGCAAAAAGTGCCGCTATGCGATGCAGAGGGTAATATATTTGGGGTTTTGGGTTTTTCTAGAGAGATTGGTCAATTGCAGGCCACAGATGAAGCCAGGAATCAAAGCCAAGCCAAACTGCAAAAAATTACTGCTAGCGTACCGGGTACGGTATATCAAATTGACTTACATCCAGACGGCTCAATGGCTTTCTCATTTGTGAGCGCCGGCTGCCGAGAATTGTATGAAATCGCACCAGAGGAGGCTCAGCAGGATATTAATGTAATTGTTAACATGATTCATCCCGAAGATCGAGATGATTTCCTTAACTCGCTGACGCTTTCTGCTGAAAATTTGCAGCCTTGGCGCTGGGAAGGAAAAATTGTCACTCCGTCAGGAAAACTTAAATGGGTTCAAGGAGCTTCTCAGCCAGAATTACAAGCATCGGGAGAGATAGTTTACTACGGCTTGTTCACGGATATTAGCGCCCGGAAACAAGCTGAACGGAAGCTGCAACTTTATCAACAAATCTTTTTGAAATCCAACGATGCGATCGCGATCTTAGACCCCGAAGGCTATTACTTAGAAACAAATCAAGCTCACACGGCTTTGCTGGGTTACAGTGCGTCAAAATTGTGGGGAAAAACGCCTGCCACTCACATGGGAGAACAGGCATTTATGTCTGTGCTGCAAAGCTTGGCAGAAACAGGGAGTTACCGAGGCGAAATGACCTGTATTAAGGCTATGCAAGAAGGAACAGTTGAGGTGGAGGTTTCGGCTTTTGCGGTTCTCAATGATGCTGGGGATGTAGTTTGTTACGTAAGTGTCAAAAGAGACATCACCGAACGCAAGCGAGCTGAGGAAAAACTAAAGCTTTACCGAGAAATATTTTTAAACTCCAATGATGCGATCGTGATTATCGATGCTGACGGGTTTTTCCTCGAACAAAATCGTGCTCACCAAACGCTTCTAGAATACACAGACGCGGAATTAGAAGCAGAAGCGTCGCCGCTGGTTGCGGGGGAGCGCTTTTCGGCAATTGCCCAAAGTTTAGCGGAAACTGGAAGTTTTCGGGGCGAAATTACTAACTGCACTAAAAAAGGCCAGACGCTGGCGATCGACGTTGCGGCATACTCTGTGATTAACAACGCCGACGATGTAATTTGTCATGTCTGCGTCAAGCGCGACATTACCGAACGCAAAAAAGGAGAAGAAGAACGGCAAAAATTTGTGTCGCTGATTGAAAACAGCAGCGATTTTATCGGTATGGCTACTCTAAAAGGCCAAACGCTCTTTGTCAACGAAGCCGGACGGAAAATGGTGGGGGTAGAGAATCTTTCGGAAGTGCTTAATACCGAGATATGGGAGTATATCGGCCCAAATTTTAAACAGAAATTCAGTCAAGAGATTTTGCCAACAATTAGCAACCAGGGCCAGTGGCAAGGAGAAGGTCAAATGCAGCACTGGCGCAGCGGAAGACGCATAGATGTTTTGATAAATGCTTTTCTGGTCAAGCACCCTCAAAGCACCGAACCGCTGTGCTTTGCTGCGGTAATTCGCGATGTCACCGAACGCAAGCAAGCTGAGAGAATGCTGCAGGAACAAGCAGAACAAGAACGGCTTGTTTCGGCGATCGCCCAGCGAGTCCGGCAGTCTCTCAACCTCACTCAAACTCTGAGCACTGCTGTACAAGAAGTGCGGCAGTTGTTGGCAACTGACCGCACAGTAATTTATCGTTTTGAGTCCGACGAAACAGCGGTTGTTGTTGTGGAATCTGTAGGGGATGATTGGATGCCACTGCTGGGCAGAGAAGTTCCAATGACATCCTTTGGGGAAAGTTATGTATCTCTATATAGTGCTGGACAAATTCAAGCAATGGCAGATATTTATACTGCCAGTTTGAGTGAAAAACACCGAGATTTACTTGCTAGTTTGCAGGTCAGGGCTAATTTAGTTGTACCAATTTTTAT
The DNA here is from genome assembly GCF_036701945.1 of Microcoleus sp. MON1_C1. Classification (NCBI taxonomy): domain Bacteria; kingdom Bacillati; phylum Cyanobacteriota; class Cyanophyceae; order Oscillatoriales; family Microcoleaceae; genus Microcoleus; species Microcoleus sp. MON1_C1. Next base: position 90,786 of record NZ_JAUBRO010000011.1, read on the forward strand.
AGGCGATGAAAGTCAGGAGTTGGCAACAGAATATTTGCCGAAAATTCCCAGAATTTGCTCCCATGGAAGGAGTTTGGAAACGAGTCAAAATCGGTTGTGGGGATTGCTGATTGCTCATCAGTGCAGAGGTCCGCGCGTTTGGACTGATTCTGAGGTGGATTTACTAGGAAGGTTGAGCGTACAGTTGGCGATCGCCATTCAGCAATCTACTCTTTTTGAACAAGCGCAGCAAGCCCGAGAAGCCGCCCTAGAAGCGTCTCGAATGAAGTCGTTATTTTTAGCAAATATGAGTCACGAAATCCGTACTCCCATGAATGGAGTGATGGGGATGACTGATTTGCTGCTGAAAACGAATCTTACCCCCGAACAGATTGACTTTGTGCAGACGCTGAAACTCAGTGGTCAAAATTTACTCTCCATCATTAACGATATTCTAGATCTCTCCAAACTGGAAGCCGGAGAAATGCGCTTAGAAATACTAGAATTTAACCTCAGTATCTGTATGAATGAAGTGCTGGATTTGTTGGCAACTCCCGCACAAGAAAAAGGTATAGAAGTGGTGGCACTGATTGACAGCGACGTGCCGCTGCAAATTAAAGGTGATGCAGCGCGGTTGCGGCAAATACTCACTAATTTGATCAACAATGCTATTAAGTTTACAGAAGCAGGAGAAGTGGTAATTGAGGTGGCTGATGCTAGCGATCCTGGGTTATTTGCAGCCAGCGAGAATCAGAAAATTTTAGAGAATATCGAACCGTTAAAAATAGAAAACAAGGACTCGATGCTCCTGCTGTTTAAAGTCACCGATACAGGAATAGGGATTGCTCCCGAAGACCAAAAAAAGCTGTTTCAATCTTTTACTCAAGTTGATGCCTCTACAACAAGAAAATATGGTGGAACAGGTTTGGGGCTGGCTATTTCTAAGGAGTTGGTGGAGTTAATGGGTGGGCAAATCGGTGTGGAAAGTACCCCTGGCCAAGGCTCGACTTTTTGGTTTACTGTGCCGACAGTTAAGGAAAATTTAACTGGTGTGGGGACAGCGTGCGAAGTGAATTTGGAAACGGTGCTGGCGGGGCGAAAAATGTTAATTGCTAGCGACAAGCCGACAGTGCGAAAAGTGTTAGTGAGAATGGCTGTTGTGTGGGGAATGGAGGTGGAGGAGGTTGAGAACGGTTGGATGACGATCGCATCTCTGTACAAAGCTGTCAGCCTTAATTCCCCTTACGATATTGTTTTGGTTGATATTCAGTTGCCGGAAATGGTGGCGGGAAGTCTCGAACGCTTGAGGATTTCTGAGCCGGCAATGCAGCAGACAAAGTGGGTGGTGCTGACTTCAATGACTCAGCTTGGAGAGGCGAAACGCTTGGTAGATAGCGGTTTTAGTGGCTATTTAACTAAACCTGTGAAAGCTCACCGACTATTTGATTGCTTGGCGAATGCGATCGCCCCGATGACGCTGATTGATGAGCCGCGAGCAAATCCAACGTCCAATCGAGCCTCAGCTATTGACAACCGGGACTTAGCAAGTTTAAAGATTTTGTTAGTTGAAGATACTCCAATCAATCAAAAAGTTGGTCTGAATCAACTCAGAGTTTTGGGATGCGCGGCGGATGTGGCCAATAACGGTGCAGAGGCTGTATCTATGGTTGCTCTGAAAAAGTATGACATTGTGTTGATGGACTGTCAGATGCCGGTTTTGGACGGTTACGAAGCAACGCTGCAATTGCGCCGCCTAGAAGCGGCAGATGTTGCTGCTGGCAAGATGCAGCCGCATCAAAAGACGGTGGTGATTGCGATGACGGCGAATGCTTTGAAGGGCGATCGGGAAAAGTGTCTGGCGGCGGGCATGGACGATTATATTAGCAAACCTATTGCGATTGAAAAGTTAAAATCGGTACTAGAAAATTGGTCCGCCAAGCTAAAAATTGAAACTCCCAAGTTTAAGGGCGAGGAACTTCAAAATTCTGAGCCAGATATCGAATCGGTAGTCGATATGGCACGTTTGCACGAAATTTCGGGCGCTGATTTAGAGTTTGAGCGGGAAATACTGCAAGTTTTTGTGGTGGATACTGGTAGTTATTTAGAAGCTGCTAAGGAGGCGATCGCCTCGGGAGATATGGAGACACTGGCCCGCCACGCTCATCAAATTAAAGGTGTCAGCGCTACGGCGGCGGTGCGGTTAATGCCCGACATGGCAGATCAGCTTCAAAGTCGGGCTGAATCTAATGATTTGGAGGGGGCTACAAAAATCATCGCTGAATTAGAAATAATTCTGGCGGAGGTTCAAAAGTTGGTGGCTAGTGAGTAATCAATCAATTTTCTTTTGAACCGGGCTATCGGGCCCGATCGCGGACGGCTCTTGGCAGCCCCCCACGATCGCTCGCGTGTAAAGATTTTTAATCTTTTATCAAGATGTTTATCTCAATGTGAAGGAATTGGGAACTCTTATAACATCTTGTGTGTTGTAACTTATGACACTACTGTATTAAGTTATTGTGGTCAAATATAAAATAATCATTAAGCCGAGCGCCCGGAAGGTGCTTTTCGTCGATCGGCTTGAGACACCAAGACCAGCTTTTCGCTATGCCCGCCCATTAAGTGCGTATTTACGCTCAACGAGGTTTTATGACTCCAGTCATGTTACGCCAACTCTGGTCATTAATTGAGACCACCCAAGCTACTCTGTTAGTCAATTTAGACGATGCGACCTTGGTACAGTGGCTGCTAAAGCAGTTAAAAACGAACTCTGCGCTTAATGGCAAAGAAGCAGATGTGTTGGACGAATACATCCAGTCTCGGCTTTCCCTAATCCGCGATTTAGCTGAGCAGCGGCTAGCACCAGAGCTACGGTGAGCGCATTCAATCAAAATCGGATAAATATTCCAGGGAAAGGCGATCGGCCCTTGCGCTGGCCAGAAAAAGCAGAAAAGAAACCCGGTTTCAAGGATAAATCTTGGGTTTGACGACGAGGCCTCCAGCCGGAAACCGGGTTTCTAACTCTGGGCTCCCAGTTTGCTCAAAAAAAAACAGGCGGGTAGTCGGTGCAGTTGCCGCAGTGCAGCACCGGATGCAGAACGGCTAATTTGAAGCCGGAGGCTTTTGTAGTTCGCAGATCGCCACAGTTCTCGACAGCTACAAGGTAGGATTGTCAGGAAAGCGTTCTACTAAAATCTATGCGTAAATGGGGATTTCTGCTACTAGCAAGTGTGTTATTTGTGGCACCGTTGGCGTCTTGTAGGGATCGATCGGCACAAACCGGACAAACAACAGCAACAACTACTGCAGGCGGCAACTCGCAACAAGGTTCAAGCCGGATAGATACAATTGTCAGCCGCGGCAAACTGATTTGTGGCGTCAGCGGCGAACTGCCGGGTTTTAGCTTTGTAGACGAAAAAGGCAAATATTCGGGACTGGATGTGGATGTGTGCAGGGCTGTCGCGGCGGCAATATTTGACGATCCCGAAAAAGTCGAGTACCGAAAGCTCAATGCTAAAGATAGATTTACAGTTTTGCAGGCCGGAGAAATCGACATTCTCAGCCGAAATACCACCTACACGGCGAGCCGGGACAGCACTACCGGACTGGAATTTGCCCCGGTGATCTTTTATGACTCTCAAAGCATCATGGTCAAAAAAGACAGCGGCATCAAAAGTTTAAAAGATTTTGCGGGCAAATCTATCTGCGTGCAGACAGGTACGAGCACCGAACAAAATTTGTCCGACCAAATGCGAAAATTAGGAGTTAAATACACTCCTGTGGTGTTTGAAGATGTGAATGCTACCTTTGCTACTTATCAAGAAGGTCGCTGTCAAGGTGTTACTGCAGATCGATCGCAGCTAGTCTCGAAGCGGACAACTCTGCCGAATTCCGAGAATAATGTTGTTTTGCCGATCGTGATGTCAAAAGAACCGTTAGCCCCAGCGGTAAAAAGCGGCGATCCTAAATGGTCTGACGCGGTGAAATGGATTATTTTCGCGGCGATTGAAGCGGAAGATTTGGGAATTAATTCAGGAAATGTAGACCAAATTGTGGCCAGCACTACAGACCCGAACGTCAAACGTTTGCTAGGAAAAGAAGGAGATTTAGGTAAAGGTTTGGGACTCCCGAACGACTACGCAGTCCGCGTTGTGAAGAAAGTCGGGAATTACGGGGAAATGTACGATCGCAACCTCGGGCCCAAAAGTACACTCAAGTTAGAACGGGGTCAAAACAGACTCTGGAAAGATGGCGGTTTGCTTTACTCGCCGCCGTTCCGCTAATTTTAGTTAACTGTTGACTGTTAACTGTTGACTGTTAACTGTTGACAGTTGACGGTTAACAGTTAACCAACAAGATATTTTAGACAGCAAGGTACTCCGCGCTTACCTGACTTTTAAGGTGCTTTCTAGGTGTACCCTACAAGATATTTTATGCCGGCTAAAGTTAGGTATAGTTCGCTCTACATTAAACAGTTATGAACCCAGAACCTCAACCGGGCAAATCGCAGAAATTGCCCAAATTTAAAGATATATCAAAACTGCTGCGGGACGATCGCTTCTGGAAAATAGCCGGACAGGCGATCGCCATAATTTTAGTAATAGTTGTTATCGCCATTCTCTGGGACAATCTCAGTGCCAATTACTCGCAACTGGGGATTGCATTTGGATTTGATTTTCTCAATTCGCAAGCATCTTTTGACATCGGCGAAAGCGTGATTCCTTACAGTCCCGAAAACACTTACAGACAAGCTTATTTTGTGGGTTTAATCAACTCGCTGCGGGTGATGGGTCTCGGCATTATTTTCGCAACAGTTGCGGGTTTGACTGTAGGAATTGCGCGCCTTTCCGACAATTGGCTGCTGCGGAGTTTGGCTGGTTTGTATGTGGAAATTTTGCGAAATACGCCGTTATTGCTGCAATTATTTTTCTGGTATTTTGCAGTTTTCATTTCCCTGCCAAAACTGGAAGACAATCAGCAGATGAGGGGGCCGATTTACTTGACAAATCGCGGCATTGCTGTACCTTGGCCGGTGGCTTTGCCGGGTTTTGAGATTTGGTTGATTTTGCTAACAGTCGGAGTTTTGGCGGCGGCGGGGCTGTGGATGTGGCGGGCACGGGTGATGTTGGAAGAAGCTAAGCCGGGAAGACAGTTGTTTTGGGCTCTAGGTGCGATCGGGCTGAGTGCAATCTTAGCTTTGATTATCACCAACAATCTGCCTTATCGGCTAGATTTCCCCCGCTTGACGCCAGCCTTGCAACTCGAAGGAGGATTAAAATTAACTCCTGAATTTGCCGCCCTGGTGACAGGACTCAGCTTGTATACTGGCAGTTACATTGCAGAAATTGTCCGGGCCGGAATTCAATCAGTATCGAGAGGCCAGTGGGAAGCGGGAAAGTCTTTAGGGCTGAAGTCTGGAACCATGATGCGGATGGTAATTTTGCCGCAAGCTTTGCGGGTGATTGTGCCGCCTTTAACCAGTCAGTATCTGAATTTAGCTAAGAATTCGAGTTTAGCGGTTGCGGTTGCTTATCCCGACGTTTATTTTGTGGTGGGCTCTCCGACCTTGAATCAGACCGGTCGGGCGATCGAAGCAATGTTAATTATCATGGTAACATACCTAACAATTAGTTTGATAGTTTCTCTGTTCATGAATTGGTACAATAAAACCGTACAAATCAAGGAAAGGTAACTGCTGAATAGTTGATTTTTTTGATGTAAGATTAAAGGAGAATAAAATGGCATACAGTGATTTTAGTTTAGCAAAAGTATCTAAAACTTTTGAACTTAAACTTTTAGATGCAGTTAATATGTTTTCTGCTATCCCAGAGTTAGAAAGTAGTAATTTTTTAGTAGAAACCCTTCAATATACTGTGCCATTAGCTATTAGCAGTAATACTGAAAAAGCTCGCTCCGAAATGATTATTGCACCAATTTTGATCGAACTGAGAAAACAGTTAAATTCGGAAATTAGCTTTTTTTCAGGAATAGACTTTACAATCGATCCCGAAAAAGGATTAAATGGAAATTGCGATTTTCTGATTAGTCGTTCTCCAGAATTATTAATTCTTACCGCACCAGTAATTATCATTGTAGAAGCCAAAAAGGAAAATATCAATGGTGGATTGGGACAGTGCGTAGCAGAAATGCTAGGCGCTAGAATATTTAATGAACGTGAAGGCAACGATATTCCTGCGATTTTTGGCGCTGTTACTAGCGGGACTAACTGGAGATTTCTAAAATTAAAAGACCAAGTAATTGAAATAGATTTAACCGAGTATTACCTCAGAGATGTTAATAAAATTTTAGGCATTTTAGCGAGTGTCATTAATAATTAATCCCCCATAACCACTAACTATCTTTGGTTGGCAAATATCAAAGTTGAGGTAAATCAAATGACACAAGAATTAATCGATCTTAGAACTAGCATATTGGAAGGAAGGTATACAGATGCTTTGGCAATTGTCGATGAGTTAGATGGAATGAGCAAACAGGCAATTTTGCGACAAATCCAATCTTTTTTAAATGTTTTGCTGATTCACTTGATTAAAAATCAAGTTGAACAGCGATTAACTGGTTCTTGGGCAAGTTCGATTCGCAATGCAATCAGAGAAATTAAAAAGGCAAATATTAAAGATAATAAAACATCTTATTACATCAATTCTGATGAATGGGAGAGTTTTATAGAGGAGGAGGTGATTGAGGATGCGATTGCAGAGGCTGCGGAGGAAGTATTGAATGGTGTTTATACTCAATTTCAACTTGCAGAGATGATAAATAGAAACCTGATTATTCAAACCGCTGTGAGGTTATTGAACTTGACTTATATCCATTCCGCCAAAGATTTACCCGCAGTGTTAGCCCAGCATTTAAGTCAGTTACCAGGTGGAGAAGATTGGATAAATCGGCGAAAATAAGATTTTTTTTAGCCTTGGCAATTGGAAATCGCGTCTACACAAACAAAACCCGCCTACGCGGGTTAATAAAATAACTGGTTGTTACTCTACGTCATAGGATTGAAAACCGCTATATGGAAACTGTCCCCATATTACCGCCCCCAGCCACCGAATCGCCTACCCCTTGGAATTGGGCGCGCAAAAATTTATTTAGTACCTGGTACAACAGCATTCTGACAGTAGTTTGCCTCATTATCGCCTTCCAAACTATTAAAGGAATTATTGTTTGGGCAACAACAAAAGCTCAATGGCACGTGTTAGAAGCCAACTTGCCGCTATTTTTCGCCGGCAGATTTCCCAGCGAATCCTACTGGCGGCTGTGGATAGTAACGGCCATAATTGCCTTGTTGGGAGGATTAACTTGGGGAAACATTCAGCGGCAAGAACGTCTTTGGAATCCGCCTTTACTAATTCTAATCGGTGCTGCGGTTGTGGGTGCGGTGATTTCGCCGATCGACCTAACCTCTCGCCTCTACCTCTTAGGAATTATTATCGCAGCCGCCGCCAGCTATGCCATCGGCAGGCAAATTCACCCAAAAATCAGGGACTGGATGCCAGCAGTTTGGGCTCTTTCCTTCCCCATAATTTTGTGGCTAATTAAAGGCGGGTTGGGTTTGGCCGAAGTGTCAACAAATGATTGGGGCGGTTTAGTATTGACGCTGTTTTTAGCAGTTATTAGTATTGTGCTTTCCTTTCCTTTGGGAGTATTGCTAGCACTCGGCCGACAAAGTTCTTTGCCCGTTGTGAGACTGTTATCAACCTTATACATTGAAATTATTCGCGGTTTACCATTAATTGGCATTTTATTTTTAGGTCAAGTGATGCTGCAACTCTTCTTGCCACCCGAATATCCCAAATTGGATAGAGTAATTAGAGCGATTGCTGGATTAACGTTATTTAGTGCGGCATACTTGGCGGAAAACGTGCGCGGTGGCTTGCAGGCCGTGCCCAGGGGACAAATAGAAGCAGCGAGGTCGATCGGACTCAATACACCTCTGCTTACAATTCTCATTGTACTGCCTCAAGCACTGCGAATAGTCATTCCGGCGATCGGCGGTCAATTCATCGGATTATTCATGGATACATCCCTGCTGTCTCTATTCGGAATGTTAGAATTAATCGGAATATCCCGGGCAGTTTTAGCAAATCCATCCTATATTGGCAGGTACGCCGAAGTTTACATATTCGTAGGCATCATTTATTGGATATTTTGCTACTCAATGTCCCTAGCCAGCCGCAAAATAGAGCGAACATTAGGAGTAGGCCAGCGCTAAAAACTCATCAACTTTCATCAGCGTTCATCAGCGTTCATCTGCCTTCATCTGCGGTTAAAAAATAAAAAAATATTATGGAAACTCAACTAACAACCCCCGCACAAGTAATCGTAGCAGAAAACGTCCATAAATGGTACGGACAATTTCACGTACTGCGAGGTGTCAGCATGACCGTAAACCGAGGTGAAGTCGTGGTCGTGATGGGGCCCTCTGGTTCGGGAAAATCGACGTTTATTCGCACATTCAACGCCTTAGAAGAATACCAACAAGGTAAAATTACGATCGACGGAATCGAACTTTCCCACGACTTACGCAACATCGAGACAATTCGCCGCGAAGTAGGAATGGTGTTTCAGCAATTCAACCTGTTTCCCCACTTATCAGTCTTGCAAAATGTCATGCTAGCGCCAGTATGGGTGCGCCGTTGGCCCAAGAAAAAAGCCGAAGAAGTGGCGATGCAACTCTTAGAAAGAGTGGGAATTTTGGAACAAGCACAAAAATATCCCGGACAGTTGTCTGGAGGACAGCAGCAGCGGGTCGCTATTGCACGTTCTCTAGCCATGCAGCCTAAAATCATGCTGTTTGATGAACCGACATCAGCATTAGACCCGGAGATGGTGCGGGAAGTGTTAGATGTAATGCGAAATTTGGCTCAAACTGGAATTACAATGGTAGTGGTAACTCACGAAGTCGGGTTTGCGCGCGAAGTTGCCGATCGCATTGTGTTGATGGATGGCGGTGTTTTAGTGGAAGAAGCCCAACCAGAAGAGTTTTTTCAGAACCCGAAGGAAGAACGCACCCGCAAGTTTTTATCTCAGATATTGTAACTGATTTTCCCGTTTAATCGGTGGGTTTTGCGACGGTAGCAGCAGTAAAAATCGGCCTAATTAAGGTAAAATAAAAGAGTGTACAATCAGTCTCAATTTTGCTGAGATAGCTTGCAATGCCATCCACAAAAACTCTGCCGTTAGTTAAAGACTCGGAACGCCTAGAAAGTCGCCTCAAAGAAATTCCGGCGGTTCCTGGTGTATATTTAATGCGAGACGAGAGCGATCGCATCCTTTACATCGGCAAATCAAAAAAACTCCGAAACCGCGTCCGTTCCTACTTCCGCGAAAGCCAAAATCTCAGTCCCCGCATCGCGATGATGGTGCAGCAAGTGCGCGAAATTGAATTCATCGCCACCGACACAGAAGCGGAAGCTTTAGCCTTAGAAGCAAACCTCGTAAAACAGCACCAACCTTACTTTAATGTCCTCCTCAAAGATGATAAAAAATATCCTTATTTGTGCATAACTTGGTCGGAGGAATACCCCCGCATTTTTATCACCCGCAAACGTCGCGCAGGTAGTGCAAAAGACCGCTATTACGGCCCCTACGTTGATACAGGGGCACTGCGGAGTACGCTGCATTTAATTAAGCGGATTTTCCCGCTGCGGCAGCGCCCTCAACCGCTGTTTAAAGACCGTCCCTGTTTGAACTACGACATCGGCCGCTGCGTTGGCGTTTGTCAAGGGTTAACTTCGCCGGCAGAATATCGAAAAATCATCCAAAAAGTAGCGATGATTTTCCAGGGAAGAACTGAGGAATTGCTCGATATTTTGCAGCCCCAAATGGAAGAGGCAGCCGAAGATTTAAACTTTGAAACGGCGGCGCGTATTCGCGACCAAATTAAGGGTTTGCAGTCTTTGAGTGCGGGTCAAAAAGTGTCTTTGCCCGACGATACGGTTTCCAGAGATGCGATCGCACTTGCGGCCGACACCCAGCACGCTTGCGTCCAATTGTTCCAAATTCGTGCCGGTCAATTGGTCGGAAGATTGGGATTTATGGCGGAAATACCCTCCCAACCCCCCCTTGCCAAGGGGGATCAAGAGTTATCTCAACTTTCTCTTTCCTCCCCCCCTTGGCAAGGGGGGGAACGAGGGGGGGTAGAGGCCGGAGCGATTTTGCAGCGGGTGTTGGAAGAACACTATCAAAATGTCGAATCCGTAGAAATTCCCAGCGAAATTTCAGTGCAGTACGAATTGCCAGAAGCGGAAATATTAGCCGATTGGTTGAGCAACCGTAAGGGACGAAAAGTTACGATTTTGACGCCCCAACGGCAAACTAAGGCTGAGTTGATTGAGATGGTGGAACGAAATGCTGAGTATGAATTGGCGAGAATGCAAAGATTGAGCGATCGCAATTCTCAAGCAATGGAAGATTTAGCAGAAATTCTCGATTTGCCTGAAGTTCCTCGCCGCATTGAAGGTTACGATATTTCTCACATTCAAGGTTCTGACGCCGTAGCCTCCCGCGTCGTATTTATTGACGGTTTGCCCGCCAACCAGCACTACCGCCATTACAAAATTAAAAATCCTGAAATTAAATCGGGTCATTCTGATGATTTTGCTAGTTTAGCAGAAGTTATCGGTCGCCGATTCCGAGGATTGAAGGAAGAAGAAACAGGCAAGATGGAAGATGGATTTAGCGATTTAGAAGAATCGGCAGAAATCAGCAATTTATCCTCGGTTTCTCATACTATTTCCGACAAACCCGACTTAATTATGATAGATGGCGGCAAAGGTCAACTGTCAGCAGTTGTGGCTGTTTTGCGGGAGATGAATTTGCTAGAAGAGTTGCGCGTTGTCAGTTTGGCAAAGCAGCGAGAGGAGATATTTTTGCCGGGGGAATCTTTGCCGCTGCAAACTAATTCTGAGCAACCGGGCGTACAATTATTGCGCCGGGTGCGGGATGAGGCGCACAGGTTTGCTGTGAGTTTTCACCGGGATCGAAGAAGCGAGAGAATGAAGCGATCGCGCCTTGATGAAATTCCCGGATTGGGACACCACCGACAAAAACAATTGTTGGCACATTTTCGGTCGATCGACTACCTCCGTTTAGCGACTCCCGAACAGTTGGCAGAAGTTTCTGGGATTGGCCCGCGTCTGGCGCAGCAAATTTACGATTATTTCCACCCGTAAAGTCTTACGCAGCATGGGAGACGGGGATTTTTGGGGCGAGGGGGCGATCGGGCCGCAAGTCCCTATTCAGCCACTGTGAGGGAGGTCTTCAAAATTTTTGCACAGGCCTATTGCAATTCCCAGAGGCTTGTGGTATGTTTAGTTTCTGTGCGCGGGCATAGTTTAGTGGTAAAACTTTAGCCTTCCAAGCTAACTATGCGGGTTCGATTCCCGCTGCCCGCTTGAGCCTATAAGAACCTCAAACCAACGAGAAATCAAAGGTTTGAGGTTTTTTATTGCCCAGAATACGGCTGATTCGGCGGTCAAAGTGACTATCAAATGACTAGGAAATGACTACGAAATGACTATCAAATGACCTTTTTGGATACAATTTGGAGACAATGTGACTAGAATTTGACTAGAAATATCCAGCCGATAGTTAATAGCGGTAAGGTGCGCGGCCCAAGAGCACCCTACATAATTAGGTTCTGTGTAAGTCCTGTCTCTGCAAGAATAAGTGGTTAACATAGAGTGCCCTGATTTGACAAGATTGCCAAGCGCACTCAGCTTGAGTTATGACTGATTCGGAGTCGCATCAGTCACAAGGAGGGCCCGTGAAATATTTTTCAGTAGTAATGTATTTGCTGCGGGAACGGCAACAGTTTCTCGAAGAAATTCGCCAAGGTGTCAAGCTCAAATCTAAAATTTTCGGTTTGTTGATTTCTAGTACCCTATTTTTTGGCATTTACGGAGCGATATTAGGTGCATCTAGTACGTGGATGCAATGTCTGGTTTCAGCAATTAAGTTGCCAGCACTTTACTTGCTGACGCTGATTATCTGCTTTCCCACACTTTACTTTTTTAATGTCATGTTTGGTTCAAAACGAACTTTTGAGCAGTATTTGACATTGTTGATGACAGCGATGGCGATGATTAGCGTTTTGCTGTTTGGATTTGCACCTGTTAGTTTGTTTTTCCTCATAAGCAGTACCAATTACAATTTTTATCTGGTGCTGAATGTTGCTATCATGGCAATCACAGGATTTTTGGGAGTAAGTTTCATTTATCAAGGAATGCACTTTCTTTCAGAACAAGATGCGGAAGGCAAAGACATCAGGCTAAATATTTTGCGCTTCTGGTTGGGACTTTATGCGTTTGTTGGCAGTCAATTGGGATGGACGCTAAGACCGTTTTTTGGCGCACCGGGACAAGCTTTTCAACTGTTCCGAAACCGAGACAGCAATTTTTATATGAGTCTGTGGCAATCAATTATGTCTCTGGGAGGATCGTAATTAATCCCAATTTAAGGAGATTTTAAAGAGTGATACAAGCGGATTTGGATGAGTTAAAAATTCCTGAGAAGGAGTTGGAGGATTTGAGCGGAATAGCTTTGAGCGACGGTTTTGCAGCGGATTTTTACCGACCTGCTGCATTACGGGACGGCAAAAAGCTGTTTTCTCTTTTGTTGAATGAGTTGCTGATATTTTGTGTGACATTAGTTGTTTCGCTGCCTGTTGCTTTACTGGCTAATAAACATAATGTTGGTTCATTTAGCGATGCTGAAATATTTGTCCGGGTTTTACAAATAACTTTGGGTTTGTCGCTGGCGATTACTCTTGCTTGGAATGTCTATAAATGGGTTAAGGCAAAGCCTCTGGCAACCCTGGCGAGCCTGCTGGATGAAGTTGAGAAGTATCATGAGGTAATTCAGGCTTTAGATATTATCGCTCGCCTAACGGCTGCTGGCAATTTACAAGCCCATTTAATTAACCGAGGAGATGCAATTGAAGCCTTAAAAATTACTAGACAAAGTTTAGTTTGTGCTTTGAAAACAGAAAGAATACTCAGGGAAAATCAGCAATTTATCGGTCGCCGTTACGAGCTATTTGCTAATATTGAAAGTAATTTGGCTGCTTTGATGGCGCTGGATGTGAGCGATCGGGCGACTGAATACGGGCGATTGCTAAATGAGGCGCTAGAAATTGGGATGAGCGTGCACAAAGAGGTAAGAAAGTTGCAAAATGGGCGTTAGAGTTGCTGGAGAGTTCCTGGTTTGTAGTAAAAGTAGTAACTGAGATCTTGCACCATGCTCAAGAACAGGCAGGATGCCTGTGCCACAAAAATTAAATTTTCTTGTGGGGTGGGCATCTTGCCCGCCCCTGAAAGACTTATTAAAAATGGTGCAATATAGAAGTTACTACAAACTTTTTTTACCACCGGAAATTTCAATCCTCAAAAATATCCAACTGTTCGCCCTCACACTCTTTTTTGCCATCTTTTTTAACACCTTTCCGCAGCCCGATCGCAATTTTGCTATGTTTCTCAATCTGCTTCATCACCTGTCTCGCCCTGTCAATCACCGACGGCGGTAAACCAGCTAATCTGCCCGCTTCAATTCCGTAAGATTTGTCAGCACCTCCCGGCTGAACTTGGTGCAAAAATACGATTTGATCCGGCAATTCTTTGACTGTCACCTGATAATTTGCGACATTATCTAAAATAGAAGCTAACTCATTTAACTCGTGATAGTGAGTCGCAAAAATTGTCCGCGCCCGAATCTCAGTTGCTAAATATTCTGCCACAGACCAAGCAATAGAAAGTCCGTCAAACGTCGCCGTTCCCCTGCCAATTTCATCTAACAAAACCAATGATTGCGGCGTCGCGTGATTGAGAATATTTGCAGTTTCGTTCATTTCCACCATAAAGGTAGATTGACCAGTTGCCAAATCGTCTACTGCGCCGACGCGGGTAAAAATGCGATCGCAAATTCCCAAACTCGCCGCTTTCGCCGGCACAAAACTGCCCATCTGCGCCATTAACTGGATCAAACCCACCTGCCGCAAGTAGCAGCTTTTCCCGCTAGCATTCGGCCCGGTTAAAATAATTAAATCTGGGCGGTTTAGCGAGTCTTCCCGACCCAAAAAAGCAGAATTAGGTACAAAAAATCCCGGCGGCAAAGACTTTTCGACCACAGGATGACAACCTTCAATAATTTTAATTTCCCGACTTTCTGTCATAGTCGGGCGGCAGTAATTTTGGTAAACTGCTACTTCTGCCAAACCGCACAAAACATCGGCCGCCGCCACGGCGCGGGAAACGTTGCGAATAATTTCGGCGTGTTCTCCTACCTCCGATCGCACTTGAGCAAAAATATCGTATTCCAATTGATTTAAATCTTCCCGCGCTGTCAGAATTCGCACTTCCCTTTCTTTTAATTCTTCAGTGCTGTAGCGTTCTTCATTGGTGAGAGTTTGCTTGCGGGTGTAGTCCTTCGGCACTTGGTCTACTTTCGATTTGGTAATGCTGATGTAATAGCCGAAAGCTTTATTGTAGCCTACTTTTAAATTAGAAATTCCGGTGCGTTTTCTCTCAGTTGCTTCTAAATTTGCAATCCATTCTTGGTCGGCTGATGCAGTGTGTCGCATTTCATCTAGCATGGGATTGATTCCCGCTCGAATCAAACCACCTTCTTTTAAATGAATCGGCGGTTCATCAACTAAATGAGCGTGAATTTTAGTTGCTAACTCTTCTAAAATGGGCGGTACATTTTGCAGCGCTTTTAAATAGGGCGAGATCCCTTGGGCTGCGATCGAGGCTAATGCCGGCAGTTTTCCGAGAGAATCAGCTAAAGCCACCAAATCCCGGGCGCTAGCTGTTCCAGAACCAGCGCGGCCTGTCAGTCTTTCGATGTCGTATATTTGGCGCAGCAACTGCTGCAAATCTTGGCGCAGGGCGTTATTTTCTACTAATTCTTGAATCGTGTCGTGTCGGGCGCCAATGCCTTTAATGCTGAGCAAAGGTTGCAGCACCCAGCGGCGCAAAGCGCGGCCTCCCATTGCGGTGCTGGTTTTGTCTATAGCCCACAGCAGCGAACCGTGAAAAACCCCATCTCTCACTGTTTGAGTAATTTCGAGATTGCGGCGGGTTTGGTAGTCGAGTATGAGAAAATCGGTGAGAGTGTAAGTGTGCAATCTTTGCAAAGAAACTGCTTTTTCCTTTTGAGTTTCTTCGAGATATTGCAACAAACCGCCGGCGGCGCGGACTGCGAGGGAAAGGTGCGCGCATCCCATGCCTTCGAGCGATCGCACTTTGAACTTTTGCAGGATTCTCTGTTTTGCTTCGGACAAACTAAACGGAATTTGCGATCGCAAAGAATAGCAAAACGAATTCGGCAAACACTCCGGTAAATGCTCGGATTTCTCTCCAGGCCTCAACATAGTCACCAAATCCGGCGCATTAGTCGGTACCAAGACTTCCGAAGGCTGCAAACGCAGCAATTCTAGGGTTAATTGTTCTAAACTGTCTGCTTGGGTAGTGACGAATTCTCCCGTAGAAATATCTGTATAAGCCAATCCCCAATGTTCCCCAGCGATGACGACTGCTGCTAAAAAATTATTTTGTCTGGGTTTGAGCATTCCGTCATCAGTCAAAGTTCCGGGAGTGAGAATGCGGGTAATTTCTCGCTTGACTTGGCGGCCTTCTTTAGCAGCAATCGAGGCATCTTCCACTTGGTCGCAAACTACCACAGCATAGCCTTTTTCTACTAACATTGACGTGTAGCGATCGAGGGCGTGGTGTGGCACTCCTGTCATCGGCACTCGGCCGATTTCTTTGCCGCTTTCTTTACTCGTACAAACAAGTTCTAATTCCCGCGAAATCGTAACTGCATCTTGGAAAAAACACTCAAAGAAATCTCCGACTCGAAACAATAAAAGTGCGTGGGGATACTGTTCTTTCACTTCCACATACCGCTGCATCATCGGCGTTAGCTTGGTGAATTCTAGTAGGCGGTGGTCGGCATTGCGGATGTTGGCTTGATTGGGGTCTGTTGGGGTAGATGCAGTGTAAGGCATAAAAGGCGATCGATAAGTTTTAATCTTTAACAACTTTAGCGCAAGCTCGGCTTTTAGCTCTAACTAATATACAATATTTGACGATTAATCCTCCTTAAGCAGGGTGCGTGATTCTCAATATTGGGAAAGAGTGTTGAGCTATACAAAAATCACGCACCCTACTTAATAATCGATAAACCCGCTTTTAGTTGAGAATTTTTAGGTCGCTACTTATCTCATGTGAGGTATGAGAACCGCTGTAGTGAGGTTAAGGGCGAAATTTTTATCACTTGTGAGAGGGGAGCGCTCGCCGCTCGACAAAAACAATCTCATCCATCTCGCTGTTAGCTGTTATGGCAGAAGGAAGAAGCAAGGATTTCAGCAATTAAGAGCGTCCTAACCGTCGGGCGTGGTTGCTATAAATGTTGGTGGTTAACAGAACAATGGGAAATCTCCCGCACTTTAGTTGGAGGATAAACTTTACATTTTTGTTATTGAAAACAGCCGGAAGATAGATTTATAAATTATACCTCGGATAGAGAGAGAATATATTTTATATGCTTAAAATTAAAACATCCAAGCAGATAATTTATCGGCGTAGTAAATTTAAGATTTAGAATCAAAAATCTGCTAGCTAGTAGTTAACTAGAGGAAAAAAAATAATGAAAGCTCTTTGCTGGCACGGAGCAAATGATGTGCGAGTTGATAATGTACCAGACCCAACAATTATCAACCCGCGCGATGCAATAGTTAAAATCACGTCTACAGCAATCTGCGGCTCAGATTTGCACCTTTATAACGGCTACATCCCGACAATGCAATCGGGCGACATCATGGGCCACGAATTTATGGGGGAAGTAGTCGAACTCGGCAGCGAAGTCAAGAACTTAAAAAAGGGCGATCGCATCGTCATTCCTTTTACTATTTCTTGCGGCAGTTGCTTCTTTTGCAACCGCGATTTGTGGTCGCTGTGCGACAACTCCAACCCCAATGCAGGATTGGCTGAAAAACTCTACGGTCATTCGCCGGCAGGACTGTTTGGCTTCTCGCATTTAACGGGCGGCTATGCAGGAGGTCAAGCAGAATATGCGCGGGTTCCGTTTGCAGATGTCGGCCCTTTAAAAATTCCCGACGGACTTTCGGACGAACAAGTATTGTTCCTCACCGATATCTTTCCTACCGGTTACATGGCGGCCGAAAACTGCAACATTCAGCCGGGGGATACTGTAGCTGTTTGGGGATGCGGGCCGGTCGGACAATTTGCGATCAGAAGCGCGTTTATGCTGGGGGCCGAGCGAGTAATTGCGATCGACCGCGTACCGGAACGCTTGCAAATGGCGGCCGCGGCCAAAGCTGAAATCATCAACTACGAAGAAATGGACGCCGGGGAAGCCGTCACCGAAATGACGGGGGGACGCGGACCCGACTCTTGCATCGACGCTGTGGGAATGGAAGCCCACGGCACCGGCCTCGACGCTTTGTACGACAAAGCCAAGCAAGCCGTGCGCTTGGAGACCGATCGACCCACCGCCCTGCGACAAGTGATCGTAGCTTGCCGCAAAGGTGGCACAGTCTCAATTCCCGGCGTTTACGGCGGCTTCGTAGACAAAGTGCCCTTAGGTGCAGCTTTCAACAAAGGCTTGACCCTGAAAATGGGACAGACGCACGTTCACCGCTATTTGCGGCCTTTGCTCGATCGCGTTCAAAAAGGCGAAATTGACCCGTCATTCGTAATTACGCATCGAATGAAGTTGGATGAAGCGCCCCACGCCTACGAGATTTTCCTCAACAAAAAAGACAACTGTATCAAAGTTGTCCTCAAACCCTAACTCGCATTTACCCTTCAAGGAAAAACCATGCTTTTACAAGAAAAAGAATCAGGCGACTTGATAGAAATCCTCGATGTAGAGGCTTTACTCAGCCCTACAAAAAATGAAGTGCCGGGAAAAAATCAAGCTGGTCAAGAAGAGCAAGAGACAGCAACTTTTCCCAAGAGTAATTTAGTGTTTCCTTCCGGTGAAGCTCTACCGCGCTGTTGGACTGAGGAAAATTATCAAACTCATTGATTCAACTGATTCTCCCAATCCCGCTTAACAAGGGGGGGACTCGAAGCTAGGGGGATGGACACCACACATAGGTGTCCGCTCAACCTAAAAAACCGCTCTCCGATAGGGGCTAAACCCCCTGCAGGAGGGCGGTTTTGACGTGTTTTTTGACACCCGGAGGACACAGCGCTGTGTTTGTTTAAATAGAATGTACGATCGACCAAATTTAATATGGTCTTTAGTTCGCGGGCGCGAGAAACCGCATTAAACCAAAGTGATAGAAGTAACCGGATTTGATTGAATTTCTTTATGACTAAAAGCTGATTCCCTCCCTCAGTGGCAGCGTTACAAATAAGGAAAGTCAATCAAAAACCTCTGGTAGGAATTCTCCATGTTTTACCATAAGAAGCCACTACAGTATTACAAAAGACCAGAAAAGCCAGATGCCGTTTACGCCAAGAAAATACAAGAACTAATTGGCGGTACATTTGGCGAAATGACCGTGATGATGCAGTACCTATTTCAAGGTTGGAACTGCCGAGGCCCAGCTAAATATCGCGATATGTTGCTTGATGTCGGTACAGAAGAAATCGGGCATATCGAGATGCTAGCAACTATGATTGCTCACTTGTTAGATAAAGCTCCTGTATCTATGCAAGAAGAAGGTTTCAAGGATGCTGTGGTGGGTGCTGTGATGGGTGGAAACAGCCCGCGAGATGCGATCGCCGACAGCATGAATCCGCAGCACGCCATTGTATCGGGTTTGGGCGCACTTCCTAGCGACAGCGTAGGGTATCCTTGGAACGGCCGTTATATCGTTGCTAGCGGCAATCTTTTAGCAGATTTTCGCTCCAACTTGCACGCCGAATCGCAAGGAAGATTGCAGGCTGTGCGGATGTATGAAATGTCAAACGATCCCGGCGTGAAAGACACCCTGAGTTTTATGATCGCCCGCGACACGATGCACCAAAATTTGTGGCTGGCGGCGATCGAAGATTTAGAAAGTTCGGGAATGGAAACAACCCCCGTTCCGAGTTCCTTCCCGCAGGAGTTGGAAAAATCAGAATTTGCTTATCAGTTTTGGAATCATTCTGAAGGTACCGAAAGTAGCGAGGGACGCTGGGCGAAAGGCAAATCAATGGACGGCAAAGGCGAGTTTGAATATGTAGCCAATCCCCAACCGTTAGGACCTGAACCAGTACCGCCGCCGCCCGAACCAAAATTGCACGGCACCGGCATGAAATAGCCCCTCAAAAAGTTAATAGTAAGCTTGCCAGTCCCCGATTGACTAATTAACTAATTAAGGACTAAAGTGCTTACTCATAACCTAACAAAAACTAAAGTTCTTACTACTAACCCAAGGTTAGTGGTAAGAACTTTACTCGCTAATTTGCTTATTAATTAGTTAAGGACTTCAGTCCTTACTACAAACCAGCTTTTGACAAGAAGTCTAATAACTAACCACAAATAAGTTATGCAATTGCAAGCAGTAATTCTCGATATTGACGGTACTCTGACGCTCAGCAATGACGCCCACGCTCAAGCTTGGGTAGAGGCATTTGCCGCTTACGGCTACGACGTGCCGTTTGAGAAAGTGCGCCCGCTAATTGGTATGGGAGGCGACAAAGTTATACCCAAAATGGTATCAGAACTTTCCGACGAAGAAGGCGACGGCAAAAAGATTGCACAGCGGCGCAAAGAACTGATTATTAACCGCTTTGCTCCCGAGCTTTCTCCAACCCCCGGTTCGCGGGATTTGCTGTTAAAAATGCAGAAAGAAGGATTGCGGCTAATTATTGCTACTTCAGCTACCACCGAAGAACTTTCCGGTTTGCTGAAAGCTGCAGAAGTTGACGATTTATTGGATCAAGGGCAAGCGGCGACATCGAGTGATGCAGAAGCTTCTAAACCGGAACCGGATATTGTGGAAGCTGCTTTGAGCAAATTGAAGCTGGAAGCGAGCCAGGTTGTGATGTTAGCTGATACTCCTTACGATATCGAAGCGGCGGGCAAGTGCGGGGTGCCAGTAATTGCTTTTCGGTGCGGAGATTTCGATGATGCTTCCCTGGCAAATGCTGCGGAAATTTACGATCACCCTGCAGATTTGTTGGCGCATTATGACGATTCTCTTTTAGGGAAAAAGGAATTGGTAGCGCGTTGAAGAAATAAGAGCGATCGCGGGTGGATTGGCACTATTAAGCGCGATCGCTCACAATCCACTCGACTTGATGGGCTTCTGTGATGTCTGGAATATCCAGTCGCGCAGCTAACTTGCGAATGATTGCTTCCGGTACTGTTACTGTGCGCGATCGATTCCGCTGCAATATTTCTTCTAGAGGTACTTCTAGATAAACAATGCGAACTCGCGCTTGATAAGCAGCAAAAAAATCAATTAATTGCTGCCGCATTTGTTTAGTTGTATTCGTGGCGTTCCACACAAAAGAACGCCCCTCATTCATGTATTCGCGCGCTCTTTTTTTGGCGGCTGTCACCACATTTCCCGGGGTTTCGTCTGGAGGGACATTCATCTCTTTTCGCAGTGCATCCAGCGACATTACCGGCAAATCTGGAAGATTTTCCCGAATCCAATAATCTTTACCGCTTGCCGGCAAGCCCGACATCAAGATTACTTCGCATCGAGTATCGTCAAATGCTTCGTAATCGGGATTTCCGTTCTCTTTGCGGAAGTAGATAAATCGGCTGTGTGCTGATGGGAATTGTCGGGGAGAATCCAAACAATTATTTTCTTGACAAAACTCGCGAAATAGTTCTATTTTATCGAGCAATTCTTGTCTGTCGCTACACTGTCGGCCGCGCACGTCTGCTTCGGCTAAAAGTGCGAGAAAATCGCAGCGGACAACTTGACTGACTTTAATTACAGACTGCTGGGGGTTGGGTTTGTCGATCAGCCAGATGGGTAAACTCCCGAATTTGACGATCGCCACCACTGTTTCGCGAATCTCAAACTGCACGGGCGGCTCGAATTGAGATAAAATTTGTCTGACCATTCTCGCACCTTGGCGGGCGTGACCTTTTGAGCTAATTCTGCCGTCGGCTTCTATTTTTGTAAAGGCTGGTTTGGCGACATCGTGCAGCAAAGCGGCGGCAAAAAGAATCGATCGTTCTTTTTCTGGAAGTTGCCGCCAATTTGGAGAAGATATTAAGGCTTCGCAGACCATTCTGGTATGAATTAAAACGTCTCCTTCGGCGTGATAAATCGGGTTTTGCTGACATCCTCTTAAGTTTTGAATCCAATCGAAATCATTTTGAATGCTGTCCCAATCCAGAAACCAATCGGGCGGTTCGGGACAAAAGGGAAAAATCCAAGTTGCCGATGGCGATAACAGTGCATTCATAAATTCACCTGCTGGTTAACTAAAATTAAATAAATTCACATCGGGACGCAGAATATTGGGTATGATTGGGCGATTTAGCCAATGTCCTTCTGCATTTTTAATGGCTGTCAAAAAACTGGCACGCACGTATTTGTAACGCGCTTTTACTATGCCATCTTCTTCGACTTTAATGTACAGACCTTCCATAATCTCGCTCTTGTCAGTCTCTTTCAAACACCGCTCCTCATCTAATCCCAATTCCCCGCAGTACAAACGCAATCGCTCCAAATGTCCAGGTTGAATAAAATTAGACTTTTCCATAAACTGCATCATTTGCTTGGGCGATTTCAGCACTCCAGAAAACAGCACGGGAACCGACACCAACGGCAGTCCGCTTAACAACTTGCGGCGGGATTCTGTACTCAGAAATTGACTGGTTTCTAAGTCCAGCACGTCGTATTCCATAAAATAGTGCGGCAAAAAATCATAAAAAACAGTGTGTTTGGCATACAGCCATTCGCCGTAAAGAATGTAGCGATTTCCCAGCACTTCTCCCAGGGCTCCGCTGAGACTGAAAGCCCACTGTTTGAATAAGTTAAAATGTTTTTCCCTCGGCCCACCGGTGAGATAGTGGCCGCGACTTTGCAGCAGCATTTGTCCATCTGGTGCGAAGCTGATGCCTGTATTAGCGCCGTCTACCTTTTCTTCAATCACTGTCGGGCGATCGATCAGGGCGCTAAATGGCACGCTGTCGAGGTCTTCATCGCCTGGTTGGAAACGCGAACCTTCGATGTGATAAGTTCTAGGATATTTAACAATTTTGAGCATCAGCCCATCCATTTTAGATTTGAGATTTTAGAGGCAACCCCATCCATTGTAGAGTGTAATTTTAGATTTTAGACTTTAGAGGCGACCGAATCTATTTAACCATTATAATGGAAGGAGCACAAAGGAGCGTGTAAGTTGAAAAATCAAAGTTTTCAGAGCATATCATCAGCAATCGCTGGGATTCTATTAGTAGGCGCGCTACTCATCGGTTTAAACTCTTTTGTCGTCATCAATCCAGGTGAAGCAGGGGTGGTCAGCATTTTAGGAAAAGCCACAGATGGAGCATTGTTAGAGGGGTTTCACCTCAGACCCCCGCTAATATCTAAGGTAGATGTGTACGATGTAACAGTGCAAAAATTTGAAGTTCCCGCCCAGAGTGCTACTAAAGACCTTCAGGATTTAAATGCTAGTTTTGCAATCAACTTTCGCCTCGATCCTGAGAAAATAGTGGAGATCCGAAGGACTCAAGGAACTTTGGAGAATATAGTCTCAAAAATAATTGCTCCTCAGACGCAAGAAGCATTTAAAACAGCGGCTGCACTGAGAACAGCCGAACAATCTATTACTCAAAGAAGTGAACTGAAGCGAGACTTTGATACTGCGCTGAAGGAAAGGCTATCAAAGTATGATGTAATCGTGCTCGATACGAGCGTGGTTAACATTCGATTCTCCACAGATTTTGCGAAAGCGGTTGAGGAAAAACAGGTTGCTGAACAGCGGGCGCAAAGGGCTGTTTATGTGGCTCAGGAAGCAGAACAACAGGCTCAAGCTGATATTAACCGCGCTCAAGGTAGGGCTGAAGCTCAAAGGCTGTTGGCGGAAACTTTGAAGGCTCAGGGCGGCGATTTAGTTTTGCAAAAAGAGGCGATCGAAGCTTGGAGGAGCGGCGGCGCTCAGATGCCAAAAGTGCTGGTTATGGGCGCAGGTTCGAGTCGGGTTCCTTTCATTTTTAATATGAGCGATATTCAGGAAGAACCCGAGCACCCGCAAGTGACCAACAATTAAAATATGACAGAGGGTAACAACCCGGTGTCTCCGAAAATATGGGCTTTGCTAACCAGAAATCTCGCACTAAACCGGGTTTCCTCAGAAAGCACACATAAGTCCTATGAGAGTTGCCGGAATATGCTACACTTCTGAAAGCCACAATATAACGACAGTTTGAAACCTGTCGCTATAAAAGCGAAGTCCGCAATTAACACGCAGGCAACACACTCATTTTAGGAAGCAAGGAAAAATCATGACCCGCGCTATTATGGAAACCGACAAAGGCACAATCAATTTGGAATTGTTTGATGCGGATGCGCCTAACACAGTGAAGAATTTTGTTGACTTGGCAGAAAAAGGTTTTTACGATGGATTGGCCTTTCACCGAGTCATTCCTAACTTTATGATTCAAGGTGGCTGTCCAAAAGGCAATGGAACGGGCGGCCCCGGCTACAAAATCAAGTGCGAAATTAACTCCAACAAACATTTGGCAGGAACTTTATCGATGGCTCACGCAGGCCGCGATACGGGTGGCAGCCAATTCTTTATTTGCCATTCTCCCCAGTCTCATCTAGATGGAGTTCACACAACTTTTGGCAAAACTGAGGATATGTCTGTCGTCAATGCTATCCGCCAAGGTGACAAGATTATTTCGCTCAAAATTGAGCATTAATTCCCACTAATTAGTTTGGTTTGCGATAAGGAATAAAGTCCTTATTGCAAACATAACTTGTGAAAGTTAAGAGTTTTAAAAT
The DNA here is from genome assembly GCF_036701945.1 of Microcoleus sp. MON1_C1. Lineage (NCBI taxonomy): Bacteria > Bacillati > Cyanobacteriota > Cyanophyceae > Oscillatoriales > Microcoleaceae > Microcoleus > Microcoleus sp. MON1_C1. The sequence continues at coordinate 114,715 of NZ_JAUBRO010000011.1, forward strand.
CTACAATTTATGACTGTTATCAATGATTCTGCTGTGGTGGCTGAGTTAACTGAACTATATTTAAAATACGAAAAAGCTCTTTGTACGAACGATATTGAAACTCTCGATAATTTGTTCTGGGATGCGCCGGAAGTCGTGCGGTTTGGGGTGACGGAGAACCTGTACGGGAGCGATGAGGTGAGGGCTTTTCGCAAAGGACGATCGCCTGTAAATGTCGATCGAGAAATGTTCAACCTCAAAGTCGTGACTTTCGATGCAGACACGGCGGCGGTGACGCTGGAATTTCGCCGTGTAATGGATGGAGTGGTGCGGCTGGGGCGGCAGAGTCAGATGTGGCGCAAGTTTCCTGAAGGGTGGAAGATTGTTTCCGCTCACGTTTCTTTTTTGCCTGCGTAGATGTTAAAGGTAAGGAAACAATAATTGTCTAAAGCAGGCGGACTTTATGACTGAATCATTCATCCTCTAGAGCAACGTCTAATAATTCAATTTCCAGACTTTCTTCCTCATCTTCATAATTAAATTCTAATCTGCTTTGCTTAATAATCTCGCTCAATATAGTGCTTAAGTACCCTTTGGCAACAGCTTGTTCAAATCTTTCTATCAGAATAGGAACATTTATTATTTCTTCTATACATTCCATGTACTGAGATACTATAGCATTTATTGAATACAGCTTTCGAGCTTGTGCTTCAATCTTTGATTTGATTTCACTATCTGAATCTAAAGATTTAACTACAAATGTTATCGGATACCTTTCAATTTTATCAATGTCTAGGAAATATTTATTTACATCTACAGTTTCAGTCACTTGAAAAAAACGTCCTAGGGGTTTCATTACAAAGTCAATTCCCCCATCATTAGCATTTGTCCTACCTGTTTTAAACAGCTTTAAATTTTCTTGGTGGAGTCTGTCTAGTGCATAACCCCAATAAATAACTCGGTCATTGTAGTAGTATTTTAATATACTGTAGCTGACTATCTCGAAAATTCGAGCATCTACATTTGGCGCTACCATTTGTTTGATAAATTCTCTGACTTGAACCTCTGTCAATCTTTGAGCATCTTTACAAATTTGAATAAACTTTTCAAAGCTATCTCTCTTAGCTTCAACGTAAGCATCAATTATGTGGATTACTGTTTCTGCTATATTGTGTTCATTCTCATTGATTTTGACTTTTAATAAATTTTCGTTAAACCAATACCTGTTATTTTTCTGATTTCTCAAAATTGGGATGAACTCACAAGTGGGAAAATATTTTTTAAATTCTTCATTCATCCTATGGTTCAAGCCATGATTTTGAAGCTTTTGCCCGAATGGTAATTCACGCTGTCTCTTAAAAAGATTGGTATAAACTGCACCTTCATAATCTGAATACATTCCTGTCCGATCAAAAGTTTTCACCAAATAATCTTCAACTAAAACATAGATTGCGTATAAGTTGGCAAAACTTCCTCTTGATTTTGAGCCTTTATTTGAAGATTTAGTCTTTATATTCAAATATAAAATTAGCTGGCTTTCACGCAATATTTGATACCCCACGTCGCCCAACTTATCCTCTAAAATGGTCTTAATTATTTTTGTAAATTCATGTTCCATTTTTATTAGAGTTGTAAGTTTAGTGTTAGCTGCTGTGGCGAAACTTCACCGGAGTTGACTTCAGACATGAGAGCCTCTTCACTCTCATCCAGGGTAATTTGCAACCTCCGCAATCCTATTTGTAGATACTTTTCTTGTAATTCTATGCCGATTGACTTTCTTTTAAGCTGTTTGGCAACAAATGATGTTGTAAAAGTTCCCGAAAATATATCTAGTACAACGTCACCCTCATTACTACTGGCTTTGATAATTCTTTCTAACAATGATGTTGGTTTTTGGGTAGGATGTTCCTCATACTCAGGCATACGATATCTCACTCTCGGAAACTCCCACACATTACCTGGAACTTTTTTAGAATTATATACTGATGGTGTAGCCTTGCGGTAGTCAATTAGTTTTCTCACAGATCCGGTTTTTGCCTCTACCAGAATATCGGAGGAATTGAATGTATAATTTCGTTTGTCCTTGACGCAATATAAAATTGGTTCGTACAGAGAACCGTAAAAATTTTTTGCTTGTACGCCCGAACTGTCATAATACCACACTATTCGAGAAAGGATTGTTAAGCGATCGCGCAAATATAAATCAAAGTAGGGCATACTTTGAGTTGACGCCATCAGATACAAACTGCCATTATGCTTGAGCTTATTAACACATAAGTTCAACCAAGTATAACTCCATTCTAAATAATCGCTTTCAAATTCCCACTTGTCTTTAACACCATTGAAATTTTTGCCAATATTATAGGGAGGATCGGCAAAAATTAAATCGATTGAGTTGTCTTGGATTTTACTGCCAAGCACTTCTAACACATCTCCTAAAATGAGCTTGTGGTCGTCAATTTCAAAAATATTCATTCAGCCTAACCTCTTCCAATTAATATTGGCTATTGCCAAGTGTAGTGAGATATGTTCTATAAATATTTAATACAGTTCATACTTGAGCAAAGTACACGGAATCGAGCCATTAAAAACCGGAATTCGTCGCGATGTCCTGAGTCCCACCTTTTTCCCCAACTCCTTATTTCCAGTCAAAATAAAGGCATTCCAACCTTTAAAACGATTCTTGAAAATATCCCCCAACATCTTGTACAAATCTCCCAATTCGCTAGCATCTCCCAGGCGCTCTCCGTAAGGAGGATTGCAAATCAGAACACCTCTGTCTGCTGGTGCTTCCAACTGAGATAACTCGGTTTGAGCAAACTGAATCTTACCAGAAATACCAGCTTGCTGCGCGTTGGTGCGAGCTTGAGTTAACATATCGGAATCGCGATCGCACCCTGCAATCACCTCTTTAAGTTCCGGCAATTCGCTATTTTCAGCTTCGGCCCACAATTTATCCCACAAAGGTTCGTCAAAATCCCGCCAAGTCATAAATCCAAAATTTTCTCGAAACAATCCCGGTGCAATATTCAAGGCCTTTAAAGTCGCTTCCAAAGGCAAAGTTCCCGAACCGCACATCGGGTCTAAAAAGGGCAAATCTGGCGTCCATTCTGCCATCTCCAACAAAGCCGCAGCTAGAGTTTCTTTGAGGGGAGCAAGCCCCATCGCCGGTCGATATCCCCGGCGGTGCAAACTGCCGCCAGAACTGTCTAAACTTAAAATAGCTCTATCTTGATGAATGTGAATGTTAATTAGCAAATCGGGATGCTCTACATCGACATTAGAACGCTTGTTAAATTGAAGGCGCTGTTGGTCGGCGATCGCATTTTTGACCTGCAAAGCTGTAAAGTGAGTGTGGTTCAAATTTTCGTTGCCACCGGTGCAGTTTACTGCTAAAGTATTTTCGGGATCTAAGTATTCGTCCCAAGGGATTTTTTGCACTTCGCGGTAGAGCATATCCGAGTTGTAACACCGGAATTCGGCGATCGGCATTAGCACTCGAAAAATTGTTCTCGACCAAAGATTGACGCGGTACAATAAAGCGCGATCGCCCGCAAAGTAAACCCCTGTAAAATCTGGCTTGACATCTTGGGCCCCTAAACGTTCTAATTCTTGGGCGGCAATAGTTTCTAAACCGCGCGCAACTGTAGCAAAATATTGATTCATTGATAATTGGTAATTGGTAATTGCTTTTTCTCGATCGCTCTAAATTAGATAGTAGCTGGTTTAAATCCTAACTCTCACAAACAATACTCTACCTTAAGCTAGATGCCTCGGTAAAAAAAAATACTAATTTTCCCAACAGCTTTGTTAACAGGCGATCGCCCGAACCCGCACCCGATCGACCTTACCGACACAAAAACCCACCTCCTCCGGGTGGGTTTCCGCGCACCTCACCCTTGCAAGTCACAAACTGTCAGTAATACTCGTGAAATTAAAAGCTTTCACGCGCACTCCGGGCACGACACTACCGCCATAACGCTTCACCGCACTAACTGCATCCACATCGCGCAACATATCAGGTAAAACTTGATTGAAACGCAGGTTTTTAATCGGGTAAGCAATTTTGCCATCCTCAATCCAAAAAGTACCGTCGCGAGTCATTCCCGTTACTTCCAATGTTTTCGGATTAACGTAGCGCACGTACCAAGCTCGACTGACGAAAATTCCGCGCTCGGTTTGAGCAATTAAATCTGCTAAACTTTGGTCGGAACCTGTCATTACGATCGGGTAATAAGCACCTTTTGCCTCTTTGCCTTTTTGTGCGGCCCAGTAGCGGGAATAAGACAAACTTTGAGGCACCCCATCTTTGATGATTTCCAAATAGTTATTGCTCAATCCGTCGCCGAAAAAAGTATTCGATCGCAACAAAGGATGAGCCGGATCGCGCTGCACTTGCACTAACTGGCTAAAAAGTTGTTCCCCCGCGCGGTTTCCCGCTGGTTTTCCCTCTGCATCGGCGATCGACATAAACGATCGCCCCTCATCCGCCGCCCTCGCATCCAGCCCCCAAATCACCCACGGTAGCAAGCCTGCAAAAGCAGCGCCCTCAAGGATTACCGGATAAACGCCCGGAGTGATGGGGCGCGGGTTGCCGGATGCGATCGCCCGATCGAGCACTTGTTCTGCTAATTCGGCGATCGGCAATTCGTTGATACTCCAAGCAGTGCTCTGAGCCCAACTAGAACCGTCTTCAACGCGAGCAGTAAAGCTGAAATCCGCCTTTGTAGACTGGTTGCAGGCGCGGAGTCCGGTTGACGAGGCGATCGCGTACAGCGACGCCTCAGTGCTCAAAGTGCCCGAACCATGAGCGCCCCCCTGGGAGGATCTCGCGCAAGCTTGCTGCACCAATTCGGCCCGCGCTAGAGGCGATATAGTTGCGGTTGCTGCGTCGAATGCGGGCGATCGCAAATCGTAGGTTTGAGGCGGCAGCAACGGCATCCATTCGGGGTCTGCCGGCGCAATTCTGGCCAATTCTTCCGATCGCTTGACTGCGGAGGCGATCGCATCTTCATCAAATTCTGTAACAGCAGCAGAGGCGCTTTTGTTGCCAAAATAGCTAGTAATGCTCAGGCTAAATACAGTTTTGCTGATATTTTGACTGATTTGATTTTCCGAGAATCGGGAAAGAGATTCTTCGCCAGTAGAGAGACTGACAAATACTTCCTCTGCTTTGGATAGTTTGACTGCTTTTTCTACTACAGATAAGGCTTGGTCTTCACTTAAAAGTGCGGGCGATGTTGTTACAATCATGATTGGTAATTAGGCATTGCGAATTGGGCATTGCGAATTGGGCATTGCGAATTGGGCATTGCAAATTGGGCATTGTTAGCAATGTTAGCAATTAACTAATAACTAAGAACCGATCCCCCATGTCCCATGTCCTATTACCCAATTTGAATATTCCTCACTCGCACCGGTACACAAGCGTGAGTCATCTGAGCAACCTGCATCGGCTCGCCCTTGCCGCATATATTCGTACCGCACTGAACCAGCTCCGAAGCTGGCCCGATGGCATCTATTTGATTCCAGAAATCAGTAGTCATCGCCTGATAAGTTACATCCTTCAACATACCGACAACTTTACCTTTTTCCACCTTCCAAAAAGCATCGCCGCCGAATTGAAAATTGCGCCGCTGCTGGTCTATGGAATAACTACCCATACCGTCGATTAAAATCCCGTCTTCCGTATCCGCAATCATCTCTGCCAAAGTAGCAGTATGGCTGCCGCCATCCGGGCCCGGTTCCAATCCCAAATTGGGAATTCTCACCATCGGCACGCTCGACCAACTGTCAGCGTAAGCAGAACCGTTGCTGCTACCGCGTCCCAGGCGATAAGCCGTCTCTCTGTCAGTGAGATAATCAACTAAAATTCCATCCTTGACAACGTACCAATCTTGTGATTTTACGCCCTCATCATCGTAACCCATTGTACCGCGGCCGCCCGGTTGAGTGCGATCGCACTTAAAATTCACCCAAGGTGCAGCGTATTGCAGTTTATTTAACTTATCAGTAGTAGCAAAGCTCGTGCCAGCAAAATTAGATTCGTAGCCGTAAACCCGGTCTAATTCAGTTGGATGTCCTACTGATTCGTGGATGGTCAAATACAAATTTGTCGGCTTAAGAATCAGGGATTTGCAAATACCAGCAGGGATTTTGGGAGCGCGCACTTTCTCAATAGCTTCGGCGGCAACTCTTTCAACTTGACTCAACAAATCATCGGGATTAATATGTTCGTAACCGATATTAAGTGGCGGGCGTTCGTAACTGCGACTTTGGGCATCGCCGCCCGCAATTGCCGTACAGTCAAAGCCCGGGTAGCTGCGGTAGATTGTTTGTTCGATTAGCGAGCCTTCTGTAGAAGCAAAAACCTTGTCTTCGCGGCTGGACTGCAAAAAAGAATCAGCTTTTTTGATGCCTTGTGCGCCGTGTGCTAGCAGCTTCTCGTTGATAGTTAGCAGCAGTTCAGCTTTCTCAGCAATCGGTACCGAAAAAGGGTCAATGGCGATGGGAGTTACATAGGTATCGACATATTTTTCGACTGGTACTAACCGCACCGGTTCCTTCTGAGTTAAGCGGCTGCCTTTAGCGATTTCTACAGCCAAAGCGACTATTCTTGCAACCTCTGCGGGTGTTTTGCTGTGACTGGCGGCAAACCCCCAAGCGCCGTCTAGAAGCACTCGCACGCCAAAACCGGAACTTACATTATCTGACAGTTGACTTAAAGATCGATCGCGCGCGTAAAGATTCTGCCTTCGGTAAGTGCAAAAACGCACATCACCGTACTCGCAACCTGTTTTACGAATCAAATCTACAGCCAAATTTGCTAACTCATTAGCAGAGATTTTTGCCGTTAATTGCACCATAGTTATTCGTCATTCGTCATTAGTTGTTAATTATTATAGCGCTTTTTAATTATTTGAACGAACCGCGAAGACGCAAAGAGCGCGAAGGAAGAACTGCATCTTCTTCTTTCTCCTCCTTCGCGTCCTTCGCGCCTTCGCGGTTCATTTAGTCTAATATCTTGCACCATTATCCATAGATATTTTATGGGCGGGCAGGATGCCCACCCCACAAGAAATTTACTGTTTGTGGAACAGGCATCTTGCCTGTTAATGTGGAACAGGCATCTTGCCTGTTAAGCGAGAATGGTGGAAAATCTCATTTTAATCTCACTCCATCTCCTGCAAAACCCCGGTCAAAATTTCCACAATGCGATCGATATGTTCCTTCTCAATAATCAACGGTGGCGACAAAGCAATAATATCACCAGTCGTGCGAATTAGCAACCCTTTTTCATAGCACTGCAAGAAACAATCAAAAGCCCGTTTCCCCGGCTTCCCAGCAAGAGATTCTAACTCAATACCCGCCACCAGTCCCAGATTCCGAACATCAATTACGTGCCGCACCCCCTTCAAAGAATGCACCGCATCTTCCCAGTAACCAGCCATCTTATCAGCTCGTTCAAACAGCCTTTCTTCCTCATAAATATCCAGCGTCGCCAAAGCAGCCGCACAAGCCAGAGGATGACCAGAATAAGTATAACCGTGAAAAAGCTCGATCGCATTTTCAGGAGCATTCATAAAAGCATCATAAATGCCTTCTTTGACAAACACCGCCCCCATCGGCACCGTACCGTTAGTTATACCTTTCGCCGCCGTCACAATATCGGGAACCACCCCAAAATATTCCGTAGCAAAACTAGAGCCAAGCCGCCCGAATCCGGTAATTACCTCATCAAAAATCAGCAGAATTCCGTATTTGTCGCAAATCGCCCGCAGTCGCTCCAAATAACCTTTCGGGGGAATCAAAACACCTGTAGAACCAGCCACTGGTTCCACAATTACCGCTGCAATATTAGACGCATCGTGCAAAGCGACAATCCGCTCCAATTCATCCGCCAAATGCGCTCCCCATTCCGGTTGTTTGCGGCTGAAAGCATTGTGTTCGAGGCTGTGAGTGTGAGGCAAATGATCGACTCCCGTCAGCAAACTGCCAAAAAACTTGCGGTTTGTACCGATACCACCGACAGAAATTCCCCCAAAACCAACGCCGTGATAGCCGCGTTCCCTACCGATCAATCTTTGGCGAGTTCCTTCACCTTTCACCCGGTGATAAGCAATCGCAATTTTTAACGCTGTTTCAACAGATTCCGAACCCGAATTAGTAAAGAAAACGCGATCGAAATTGCCCGGAATCATCTTTACCAAACGTTCCGCTAATTCAAAAGCGCCCGGATGTCCCATCTGAAAAGCCGGAGAGTAATCCAAACGCAAAACCTGCTGTTTAACTGCTTCGGCTATTGTCTCGCGGGCGTGTCCTGCATTCACGCACCACAGACCAGCAGTACCATCTAAAATTGAGCGGTTATCATCGCTTGTAAAGTGCATATCTTTTGCCGAAACCAATATTCGCGGATTGGCTTTAAACTGTCGGTTGGCAGTGAAGGGCATCCAGTAAGCGTCCATATTTGTCATCGTTTTTTTATTTTTTTATATTGATGATTCTGCCTCCAAACTATAACTTGCTATCGATTGCAGAGCGCCCGACACTTATTATAATTTTACAAACATCTCTTTTAAACGAACCGCGAAGACGCAAAGAGCGCGAAGGAAGAGAAGAAAGAGGTTTTTTTCATTTTCAAGTAGAGTCTTTGCCTGAAGACATCTACCTATCTTCTTCTTTCTCTTCCTTCGCGCCTTTGCGGTTAATTAAATAGATATTCTTTAATTAACGATCGCCTCCACAGACTCATGCTGCAACAAACCAGTTAGCATTTTCACTGGCCGCTCCCCGTAGGGCCACGCGAAAGCATGGCGGAAAGCGGCATCTTGACACGCTTGCAATTGCCGAAAATCAATGATATCCAAAGTTAACAAATTCTCGTACTCAAAAGGCAGTCGCACGTTGTGCAATCCCGCGTTGTCGGTGCAAATGGCAATATCGACGCCAGCTTCAAAACATCGATCGAACACAACCTTCAATTCGCGCATATCCTGCAACGTCCCCGTTTTGAGATAGGTAGTCGGGCAAACCTCCAAGCATTGACCCCTGCGCGCGACTTCTGGCAGCAGTTCGGGATATTTTAAGGGAATTTGAATCCCGTGGCCGATACGCATCAGATAGGGCAGAAGTTCGGGATAACAGCCAGAGGTAGTTTCGTAGAGGTGGCCGGTAGTTTTGATGCCGATCGACCTCGCATACTGGTACAATCCGACAAACTCGTCCAAACGCTCGCCAATACAATCATCGCCACCAGCTATATCGATCGCGCAAACATATTCTCCCATTTGCGCCGCCAAATCTACGATCGCCCGATTCACTTCATAAGGCAAACGCGAGTGCATACACAAAATTTGGCTGGTAACAATCGGACAATCGCTAATTTGACTTGCCTTGCCCACAACCTTTACAATTTCTGCCATCAAATCAATGCGTTCTGACTGATTCAAATGTTCTGGAGTCCGCAAATAAGGCGTATAGCGCAACTCCAAATAAGCCAGATTTTCAAACACGTAAGCGCCCCGCATCAACCGATAGATAAAATAAGGCAAAGTCTCAACAGTTTGAACGCTTTCTACCAGTGTGTGCAGTTCCAAATACTCATTGAGAGTATTGCGCGGACGAGTGTAAAACTCCTCAAACTCCGAGTATTCTTGAAATCGATTAACCATCTCAGCATTGTGGCGATCGAAATACCGCCACAGCACCCTAGGAACGACAGAACCACCCAGATGGCGGTGCAACTCAGCGTGTAAAGTCATGGCAAAAAAGCCTCAATTTTCTCGATTGTAACAAAAATTAATTTGACCGAAAGCAATTGGGTCTGTTGCCCCCGGACTCGTCTGTGGATCGGCTCTCACTAATTTGCCTAGCCGATCGACCTGTGAACCAATGTATCCGTGGCGTAGCCTCTAAAATCTAAAATCCTAAATCTAAAATTTAAAATAGATTGACATTTTGGACGCATTCATACATAATCGGAGATTGTGTCAACCTGAACTGAACGCGAGAAACCCTTGGCTAACGTAGTTGTGATCGGCGCCCAGTGGGGCGATGAAGGAAAAGGCAAAATTACCGATTTGCTCAGCAAATCCGCAGATATCGTTGTCCGCTACCAAGGGGGCGTCAACGCGGGTCACACCGTGGTAGTTAACGGTCAGACTTTCAAGCTGCACTTAATTCCGTCGGGGATTCTCTACCCTGATAAAGAGTGTATCATCGGCTGCGGCACGGTCATTGACCCCAAAGTTTTAATTGCAGAGTTAGATCAGTTAGAGGCACTGAATATTTCGACGGCCTCGCTGATGATTTCGGAAACTGCTCACGTAACGATGCCCTATCATCGATTAATTGATGTAGCATCGGAAACCCAGCGGGGAAATTATAAAATCGGGACGACGGGACGCGGCATTGGCCCTACTTACGCCGACAAGTCCGAACGCACTGGCATTCGGATGCTCGATTTAATGGACTTGGAAGGGTTGCAAGAACAACTGGAATGGACGATTAATTGTAAAAATGTCCTTCTCGAAAAACTCTACAATTTGCCGCCTTTAAATCCGCAAGATGTAATTGATGAATATCGAGTTTATGCCGAGCGTTTGCGACCGCACGTAGTAGATAGTTCCCTGAAGATTTATGAGGGACTTCACAAGCGGAAAAATATTCTGTTTGAAGGCGCCCAAGGCACTTTATTAGACTTAGACCACGGCACTTATCCTTACGTTACTTCGAGCAATCCCATCGCAGGCGGTGCTTGTGTGGGAACCGGAGTCGGCCCAACAGCGATCGATCGCGTAATTGGCGTAGCAAAAGCTTATACAACCCGCGTCGGAGAAGGCCCCTTCCCTACCGAAATGGTAGATGGAATAGGCGCAATTTTGGGCGAGAGAGGTGCAGAATTCGGCACGACAACGGGCAGAAAACGCCGCTGCGGTTGGTTCGATGCGGTAATCGGCCGCTACGCAGTCCGCATCAACGGCCTTGACTGTCTGGCAATTACCAAACTCGATGTTTTGGATGAATTAGAAGAAATTAAAGTTTGCGTTGCTTACGAAATTGACGGCGAACGCTGTGTTGATTTCCCGAAAAGTTCCCGGATATTTACTCGCTGCAAACCTATTTACGAAACCGTTCCCGGTTGGAAACAGTCTACGGAAGAGTGCCGGAATTTGGAAGATTTACCGCCGCAAGCATTGGATTATCTAAAGTTTTTGGCCGACTTGATGGAAGTGCCGATCGCAATTGTTTCTCTCGGTGCGAGCCGCGACCAAACTATTATTGTAGAAGACCCGATTCACGGCCCGAAACGCGCTTTGCTTTCAGCAGACGGCCATCCCGCCAAACCATTTTAGGTTGGAGAGTTTAGATTGGGAAAGATTGATGGGGAGATTGGGAGAGTTGAAGAGGCAGAGATTCGGAGAATAGCCAAATTCGCAATTCCCAATTCCCAATTATTATCAAATATTCAGCGAATTTAATTAACTTCGATCGCTGTAGCATAAATTTGATAAAATGTAAAAACAATCAACAGAAAGTCATAAAATGGAACTCGCAGTAGAATGTCAAAAGCGGGCAGAAGGCAGCAAACCTAACGCCCTCCGCCGCTCTGGATTGATTCCCGCCGTCCTCTACGGCCACAAAGGCTCTGAATCTATTTCCCTTACCATCAAAGCCAAAACAGTTGAACACCTGCTCAAAAAGCACGTAGTCAACAATACCCTAATTGACCTCAGCATTCCCGACCTCTCTTGGAGCGGAAAAACCTTGCTGCGGGAAGTTCAAGTTCATCCTTGGAAAGGCTATCCTTACCACCTGAGCTTTTTCTCCGTGGCGACTCAAGACAGCCTGGAAGTTGAATTGTCACTGCGTTTTGTCGGCGAACCAGTCGGCGTCAAGTTAGAAGGCGGCATCTTGGATACCGTGCTGACGCAACTGGCAGTTAAGTGCAAACCTGACAGCATTCCTGAAGCAATTGAAGTAGATATTTCTAATTTAAAGCTAGGGGATGCGGTGCACATTCACGAATTAGTTTTGCCTGAGGGAGTGGTAGCTCTCGGCGAACCAGATCAGGTGGTTGTTACGGTGCTGGGAATTCAAGCAGGTTCTGAAGCCGAAGACGCAGAAGAAGACGCAGAGGCAGCAGCTTGATTAGTAATTGCTAATAGTTGTTAACTAATTGTTGAAAAAAAAAGGGCGATCGCTTTCTCCCAAAAGGGCGATCGTTTTTTGCTAAAAAGGCTATTCTCGTTTGGGTGGGCTCGCACATTTTGCGCCGTTTGTAATATTTTTTAGGCGGGCTCCCTTGCCCAGTCCACAAGAAAGCCTCGCACAAGCAAGAACCGGCATGGTTTACTTTACTTTACAAAACGGGCGATAGTCAGGAGCTACACAAGTCGCCACTGGCGCGCAAATCAGCCAGAAACCGGGCTGATTCTTACATATTTAGCACTCAAATCAAAAAAATCATTGGAAAACGCGGTTAATCGATAGCCCCAAGAGTGAAAAAAATTAAGAATTGGGGGAACAAGTCCGGTAATGTTAGTGTCAAACCCGAGTATAATTGTGAAACGTTTAGACTACCCTATTTAATTCCTGCCTCTGGAGCCGCCGCCCCTATGCCATCAACAGTCAATACAGAATCAACAGCGGTTCAATTTAACCAACAGGGAGAAATATACTTATCCCAAGGAAAATTAGAAGAAGCGATCGCATCCTGCGAGCAAGCTTTGAAGATTCATCCCAATTTTGCACCAGCTTACAAGACTTTGGGCAACGCGCTGCAAGCTCAAGGCAGGATGGAAGAGGCACGGCACTGGTACGCTAAAGCGATTGAAATAGAACCGAATTTTGCGGAAGTATACGCGAATTTGGGCAGCCTGGGCGCGCAGCAGCAAAAATGGCAGGAGGCCATCGGATTTTATCAAAAGGCGATCGCGATTAAGCCCAATTTCGCGGGAGTATACCGGAATTTAGCAAAAGTATTTGGACAAATTAGCAAACCGGAAGAAGCCCAGCAGTGCTGGTATCAAGCATTTAGTTTGGAACCGGAAAAAGTAGCGCCTGGGGAACACTTGAATATGGGCGACGCTTTTTTTCGGCAGGAAAAATTCCCAGAAGCGATCGCTTGTTACGATCGCGCCATAAAATTAAATCCTAATTTGCCGCAGGCTTACCAAAATTTGGGCGAAGCGCTCAAAAAACAAGGCAAGTTAGAAGAAGCGACAGCATATTATCGCAAAGCTATTGAACTGAACGCAGCTAATGCGAGAAATGGCAGCGAGGGACAGCAAACTTTAGCGGGTGCCACTGCGAAAAACGGTGCAGTTAAGCAGCAGCCAGCAGCAACCGCAGTTAAGCAGCCAGTGCAGCAGCAAGTGCAGCAGCCAGTACAGCAGCCAGTGCAGCAACCAGTTAATTCTACAATTAATATAGAAGATCCAGAAGCATACAAAATACTGGCAGAAGGCTATTTCGCTCAGGGTAAATTGGAACAGGCGATCGCAGCTTGCAAGAAGGCGCTGCAAATTAAGCCGGAAGCGCCACTTTACAAAATGCTGGGCAACGCGCTGCAAGCTGGCGGAAAAATTGATGAAGCTAAAAGTTGCTATGTCAAAGCAATAGAAATTAACCCAAATTTTGCCGAAGCATATGCTAATTACGGCAGCATTTGCGCGCAGCAAGAACAGTGGCAGCAAGCGGTTTCTGCTTACGAAAAGGCGATCGCCCTGAAACCGGATTTTGCCGGTGCTTTTCGCAATTTTGCAAAACTTTTGACGCAGTTAGGCAAGTCGGAGGAGGCGGCTGAGGCTTGGTATCGAGCATTTGCGATCGACCCCAAGTCTGGCACCGCTGAGGATCACGAGAATTTAGCCAAAACTTTGATCGAGCAAGGTAAGGTACAGCAAGGAATTGACTGTTATCGGCGCGCGGTTGAGTTGAACCCAAATGCTGGCGCAGCTTATCATGAATTGGGCGAAATTCTCAGAAATCAAGAACAGTGGGAAGCGGCGGTAGATGCTTACAGCAACGCTATTAGAAATAATCCCGAACTTTCTTGGTCGCACAACAATTTAGCTGAGTCGCTGGTTAAGTTGGAACGGTGGGAGGAAGCTGTAAATGCCTACCGCAAGGCGATCGAATTAAATCCTGATTTTAGCTGGTCTCACAACAATTTAGCAGATGTGTTGCGGAAGCTGGAACGGTGGGAGGAGGCGGTAAATGCTTACCGCAAAGCAACAGAATTAAATCCAGATTTCAGTTGGTCGCACAACTATTTAGCAGACGCGCTAATTAAACTAGGAAGGTGGGATGAGGCAATCTCGGCTTACCAAAGGTCGATCGAACTCAATCCCGACCATTTTTGGGCGCACAACAATTTAGCAGAAGCGCTGGTGAATTTGGAACGTTGGGATGAGGCGGTTGTTGCCTACCGGCGTGCTAACGAAGTTAATCCGAATTTCTTCTGGTCGCAGAGCAAGTTGGGCGACGTGCTGCTAGAAATGGAAAGGTGGGAGGAAGCGATCGATGTTTACCGACGCGCGGCCGAGTTGAGTCCTGATTTTCCGTGGACTTATTACAACATGGCAACGGCTTTTGAGAAGCTGGAAGGGTGGGATGAGTCGATCGCCGCTTACCGCCGCGCTGCGGAAATTCAGGCTGATTTGCCGTGGCTTTCGCAAAAGTTGGCTGATGCTTTGAGGATGCGATCGCAGTGGGATTTGAAGGAGGCGATGCGTTTGTACCGGCGGGCGATTCAGGAGAATCGTGATGACGTGCAGTTGTATCACAAAGCGCTGGAGATTGCGCCGAATGATGCTGACCTTTATGTTGAGTTGGCGGATGCTTTGGTGCGGCACAGTTGGCCGGATGGGGCGATCGTCTTTTATCAGATGGCGTTGCAGATTCGGCCTGATGACCAGGCTATTTCTGGGCTGTTAGAAGAGGTGTTAAAAAAAAAAGGGGTAAGTAGGGCGGTGTTAGGGGGAAGACGATCCGCTAATGTACCAGAGCGCAGTGCGAGCAAGCTGAATGCTGGGGCTGCCCTGGATTACCGCAAACCAAAAAGGCAACTAGAGGAAGAGAAAGCTTTTTATGGTAAAGTCAAAGAAATAACCTCCTCAACACCCTTACCTCTAGAAAATCCTTACGAGCGCTGGCAGAAGCAAAACGTGCCTACAGGAGATGATTTGCGTCGGATGTCGGGCATGGCTAAAACATTAGAGTATCAGCCTCTATTTAGCATTTTGATGCCGATTTATAACCCACCTGAAGCTTTGCTGCGAGAATCTATTGAATCCGTAATCAATCAGGTTTATCCGCAGTGGGAACTAAGTATAGCTGATGATGCTTCAACCCGGTCTTACGTTAAGTCAGTTCTAGAAGAATATGCTGCTAAAGACGATAGAATTAAACTTGTATTTAGACCTGAGAATGGTCAAATTTCTGCTTGTCTAAACTCTGCTTTAGCCTCCGTAGCAGGAGAATTTATAATCTTATTAGACCACGATGACATTCTGGCACAGGAGGCGCTTTATGAGGTAGCTTCCCTGCTAGAACAGAATCCTGAAGCCGATTTGATCTATTCAGATGAAGATAAATTAGACGAAGAAGGCAGGCTAACTGACCCATTTTTTAAGCCGGATTGGTGTCCTGAGTCGTTTCTATCGCGGATGTACGTTGGTCGTCTAGCAACTTATCGGTGCGCTTTAGTCAATGAAGTTGGTGGGTTTAGAGTAGGTTATGAAGGCAGCCACGATTATGACTTAGCCCTAAAATTAACTGAGAAGACTAATAAAATTTTTCATATTCCCAAAATTCTTTACCACAGGAGAATACCAACGGGCTATGGTGAGAGGGTTTATAGCACTAAGAATACTGAGGAAGCAACACAAAAAGCTTTGAAAGATGCACTGCAACGGCGAGGAGAAAAATATACCAGTATCATCAGTGTGCCTGACTTACCAGGTGCTCATATTATTCGCTATCACATAGCAGATTTCAAGCTGGTCAGTATTATTATTCCGACAAGAAATCTAGGTAATTTCTTGGAGCGGTGTCTTAAATCTATCTTTGAAAACACTACCTACCCGAACTATGAAGTAATTGTCATTGACAATGGTAGTGACGAACCAGAGACAGCAGCAGTAATTTCCGGATGGAAAAGCAAGGAACCTACTCGATTTAAGTGTTACGAGTTAGATATTCCCTTCAATTTTTCTCGACTTAATAACTACGCTGTAGCTCAATCTCAAGGGGATTATTTACTGTTCTTGAATAATGATACAGAAGTTATTACCTCAGATTGGATTGAGGCAATGGTTGAGCAAGTTCAAAAGCCAACAATAGGTGCTGTTGGTGCTAAACTGCTTTACCCAGACAATACAATTCAGCACGCAGGGGTTGTATTGGGACTGCGGAGTATAGCGGATCACACTCACAGGCATTTTGCTGATACAGATTCAGGATATTACGGTCAGATTTCCACTATCAATAATTACTCAGCGGTTACAGGTGCTTGTTTGATGTGTCGCCGGGAGGTGTTTGAAAAAATGGGCGGATTTGACGAACAGTTAGCTGTGGCATTTAATGATGTCGATTTGTGCTTAGAAATCATGCGACGGGGGTACCGAAATGTTTATCTACCTCATGTTGTTTTGTATCATTACGAATCAAAAAGTCGGGGAATAGAAGATTCTGCTGAAAAACAGCAACGCTTTATGAAGGAACACGAAACAATGAAGCAAAGGTGGAAAGAGATTATTGACTGCGATCCTTGTTACAATATTAATTTAACCAGAACTAGAGACGATTATACTTTAAGGGTTTTCTCCAATTTGAAAATTCATGTTTACGAACCCAAACACCCTTCAAAACTATTGTTAGCATCTGCTGTAGATTCACCCAAAGCGGGAATACAGTTAAATGTTAGTATGATTTATTTTGGTGGCTGGGTAATAGGTAAAGCCTCTCCAGCAACTAAAATAGAGTTAATATCTTCGGCTCAAACTATCCGAGAAATTCCTGTTGGTCTACATCGACCGGATGTGGGTCAAGTTCATGGAAATTCATCTTGGGCTGAAAACTCGGGTTTTTGGGCAGAAGTGGAGTTAATCGAAATACCACGCGAAGCTGAACTACTTTTACAGGTTGTTCTTGAAGATGGAAGTCGGGTGCCGTTAACGGTGGTGTGCTTTGAGGAGTTATTGACTCAAAATAAAATTACTGAATTGCCCTGACATATTGCTTGAATTTTTCAAAGACTACTGACAATGAATGGTTGTAATCTTGTCAAAATACTTGATGTGCGATCGCCTCCCCAATGGCTAAAGAAGCAGTAGCCGCAGGCGAAGGAGCATTGCAAACATGAATTGCTTTCTCCCCTCTGACTAACAAAAAATCATCCACTAAGCCACCCTCCTTTGTCAAGGCTTGGGCTCTTACACCTGCATGGGTGGGAACCAAATCATCAGCTTGGACTTCAGGAATCAATTTTTGTAGACTCCTCACAAAAGCAGCTTTACTGAAAGAGCGAACCATTTCTTCCAGCCCAACTCCCGCATATTTAGCCGCTAATTTCCAGAAACCAGGGTAGGTGAAAACTTCAGCTAGGTCGCGCAGGTTGATGTCCGTTTTCTGGTAGCCTTCTCGCTTGAGGCTAAGGACAGCGTTAGGGCCTGCGTGGACACTACCGTCAATCATGCGCGTAAAGTGAACACCTAAAAAAGGAAAATTGGGGTTGGGAACTGGATAAATCAAGTGCTTGACAAGGTAACGCTTTTCTGGTCTCAATTCATAATACTCTCCTCGGAAAGGTACGATCTGAACTTGCGGGTCAACTCCACCGAGTTTGGCAACGCGATCGCTAAACAGTCCCGCACAATTAACTATAAACTTAGCCGGGAAGGAACCTTGACTCGTTTCGAGTACATAACCCTGCGAAGTAGGCACGATTGCCATAACTTTAGTAGATAGCCGAAGTTCCCCACCCCTACTGGCAACGAGTTCAGCATACTTTTGGCAAACTTGCCTATAATTCACAATTCCTGTACTTGCAACTCGGATACCTGCTAAACAACTGATATGAGGTTCAATTTCCTTAACTTCTTCAGCCGTAACTTTCCCTAGATTCAACCCATTCGCTAAACCCCGTTCGTAAAGGTTCTCTAAAAGAGGCAATTCTTCCGGACTTGTTGCTACAATAATCTTTCCGCAGATTTCATAATCAATCCCATGCTTTTGACAGAATTCAATCAATAAATGATTCCCCTCCCGACACAATTTTGCTTTTAAACTATCCGGTTTGTAGTAAATGCCGGAGTGAATCACCCCACTATTATTTCCTGTTTGGTGTGCCGCCCAAGTTGACTCTTTTTCTACCACTAAAATTCTGGTATCTGGATAACGATGACCTAAAGCCATTGCCGTCGATAATCCAACTATTCCGCCACCAATCACGGCGAAATCATATTGATATGTACTAGGAAGATCCGAAGATATCATAACAATAATTATTTAAAAATATTGACAGGTATTAACCTATGCTATCATGTCCGGTAAATCATTTACTATAAACGTTTCATTGTCATGCTGAGTGGAACCCCGTATAGCGAAGCATATGGGAGATTCTTCTGTCCCTTCGCTTCACTCAGGACTCAGAATGACAACTATTCAAGCGGACTTGATATCATTAGCAGAGCCAAGTCCGGCTACGCAGACTTCAAGTTTTAGGGTCCATTCACCTCATCTCGCCAAAGAAGATGAGGTGATTGAGCCAACGATCTAAACGGCTACTAAATGTTTCCGTTCCAGTTTGTGAGAAGCCATCTCTCGAATATGCGCTGCCGTTTCCGGCCCAAACTTCTGAGTAATCATTTCCAAATACTTCGGACTATTAAAATAGACCTGGAAAGCATGATCTCGGAAGCGCAAAACTTCAGATGCCGGCAAATATTTAGTAGGCAAAGGCAGGGTGTCTACAGAATGCTGAGAATAACCGCTCCAACTTTCCGGCAACTGCCACCCTTCCTTAAGAGCCATATTGTACAATTGGGAACCCGGATAAGCCATCGTCGAGTAAAAATTAGCAAACTCGCAATTGAGATCGAGAGCTAAATCAAGCGTCTCCTGCATCGTCTCCAAGTCATCTTCTGGCAAGCCAAAAATGTAATTGCCAATTACATTAATGCCCGCATTTCTGACCTTAGAAATCGTTTTGTAAATATCCTCTTGACCAACACCTTTCTGTACGTCGTCCCGCACCCGATCGCTCGCAGCTTCAATCCCAAAAGCCAGCCAATTAAAACCAGCCCGTTTCAGCTTGTCCAACATCTCATCCCTGACAGTATCCACCCGCGCGTAAGCCCAGATATTAAGGTCGTAACCCCGCTCAATAATCAAGTCACAGATACCCAAAACGTGCTTGGGATTAAGCACGAACATTTCATCCGCAAACTTGATATTCCGCACCCCGTATTTATTCACCAGAATCTCAATTTGGGAAATTACGTGTTCTGGACTCCAGAAGCGATAGCTATTGGTAATGTCCCTATATCCCAACTCTTTCTCGCCAGTCTTAAACGGTGCTTGGATGCAGCAAAAACTGCAATGGAAAGGACAGCCCAAAGTTGTGTAAATAGCAGCATAAGGTTCGCGCACTAGGCCATCAAAACAGTGCCAATTGTGCGCTCGATACTTCTCCATCGGCAGCAAATCCCAGGCAATTCCGGGCATTTTTTCTTCTACATTCATCAGCAGCGGTGCGGGAGGATTTGCCTTAACTTCCTTGCCCTCCCAATACCACAAACCGCGCACTTTACTGTAATCTGGCGCGTCTGATTTTAGGGCTGCCAGCAATTCTAGCATTGTATAAAGCCCTTCTCCGGCTGCTACAAAATCAGTGTTTTCTTCCCGTAGCGATCGCTCTGGCAAAGATGCGACGTGACCACCAACTAAAAGTACCTTTAAATCCGGTGAAATCTGGTTGATTGCGGTGCAAACTGCACTAGCTCCCGGCATTACTTGGGTAGATGCTGAGGGTTGTTGACCATATACAACTACAGCCGTCAAAACAGGGTTTAACTCAGCTATTTTCTCTGCCGTTTCCTGCGGACTTAACTCCTCGGCAGTAGCATCGATAATTTTAACTGAAAAACCGTGATTCCGAACAAAAGTTGCCATCAAACCAGCCCAAACAGGTGGCTCGACGGCAGCTAGGGTAGAGCTGAGAGATTGGTAGATTTTGGCTCTATTTCCAGGGTTGACGAGTACCAAATCTAACTTATTTTCGCTAGTCATTATTGCCTCCTATTTGGGCTTTACTAACACTACTGTTTGTTTAAAAGAGAACACAATTCACAAATTTTCTCTTTTTCCAATCCCGGATAATTGCCAATGTAAAAGCCGTAAAAATGGACGTGATCTACCTTAGTAAAGTCAGCCAAATCAGCCTCGCCCAAAACCTTTTTCAAATAAGGCTGGCGCAATTGATTTCCTCCCCCCGCCGTTCCCCTGCGAAACTCAACGCCTTGTTGGCGAAGTGCCTGCATCACCTTGTCGCGGAGGGCGGTATCTGGCTGCTTCAATATTAGCGTAAAAGCATAATTGCAACTGCCTTCGGTTTCAAAATCAGTCTCGTACTTGTCGGGGTCTAAGTTTTGCAGAAACAGTAACAAGTTCTCAGTTCTAATTTTATTATTTTCATCCAGCCTCTTGAGTTGCGAGCGCCCAATCACCGCATTAATTTCTGTACTCCTGACATTATAGGCAGGAAAAGCAAAAATAAAGTCAGGATTGAGGTCAGGATGCTTATCGTAATAAGACTGCTTCAACTCATCCGAAGTTGACTCCCGCACCATGCCGTGAGAGCGAAACATCCGCAGCATTTGGTACAGGTTGCTGTCATTGGTACAAATCATGCCCCCTTCTATTGTACTCATGTGATGAGCGTAATAAAAAGAGAAATTAGACATCAGCCCAAACGCTCCTAATTTCCGCCCCTGAAAAGTTGCCCCGTAGGACTCGCAGACATCTTCAATCAGGGGAATGTTCCGCGCCTCTAACTCATCTAACAAGCGTTGGTTTAGGGCATTGTAACCGAGGACGTGGGTTAAAAAGACGGCTTTCGTCTGCGGGGTAATTTTCTCCATTACCTGGTCAATATCCATGCCCAGCGTGCGGGGGTTGATGTCAACAAATACAGGCTTTAAACCCGCTTGAATTACTGAGGCGATATCCGATACCCACGTCAGCGTCGGTACGATAACTTCCCCTACGCCGTAAGTCTCTCGCAGAGCACACATCGTTACCTGGTTAGCTGAAGAGCCTGAGTTAACAAATACACTATACTTGACTCCAAGCCATTCTGACCATTCTTGCTCAAAAGCTTGCACCTGCTTAGATTGAGTTAAAATCGGGTCGTCTTGCTGGAGAAATTCGATAACCGCATCTAAATCAGCCCTTGTGATGTTGTTTTGCATCAAAGGCATTTTTAGAGAGGGATTAGTTGTTAACTGGTTGGCTGATTTGTCAAGCATTGTTATTGTTGGAAAGTTAGGGATAATACGTTCACCTTTAAATATGCCATAATCTAGAGACTTATCCAAAAATTAGGTTTTTATCTAAGCCTACTAAAGGTTTCAGGTTAATTGGGGGAGAAATCTAGGGTCAGACAGCAAAGTAGAGTAATATCAGAAAATTTCAAATTCGCGTTTGCCAAGAAATTGTAGTTGCGGTAATTTCGGCATCATGTTAATCTTGCATAAAATGGTTTTCCAAAAAGTATAACCTGTATATTTCTCTTGGGCTTTTTGATGACCATTAGCTGCAATCGACATTCGCTCCGCCTCATGTTCTAAATAGTATTTGGCTTTATCTACTAGATCAGCCTCACCTGTGAATGGCACGTAGTCAACCATTGGCTCAAACCATTTTGCTGTTTCAGGATTCTCAGATTCTAGCAGCATCGCACCGCATAATGTAGCCTCAAATATGCGACCTTTGTATTGACTCTGAGCAGTGCCGAAATTAAGCGCAATTTGCGATCGCTTGTAGAGCAAGGCATACTCTTCAACAGATACTCTCTCCTCTCTCTGCCCTCCTTTTTGGTATAGATTAATGCCATTTTGTTGCAAAGCCCTAATCCCAGCTAACCTGTCTGGGCGACCGGATCTACTTCCCACAAGGCTGATACCGATATCCCGGTTGAGATTAGGATTACTAAATAGACAGGGATCTTGCGGTGTCCACATTGGAAGATACTTTTCTGGCTGATTTGTGCGCTTAAGGTATGCGGTGGTTGAATCTAATACTACATTTAGATCAATGAAGGGTACGACTGACTCGGCCCAGTCCATAACACAGTCGGCTACTGTGTCAAACCAAATTGCGACCATCGGTATTTGTAACTTGCTCCGAATTAAATTCAGCGTTTCTAATTTGGGATACATTGGATACCTTGGAAACCAACTTAAGACGAGTATGTCTGGCGGAGAATCAGTGCATTTATTGACTAGCGCCTCATCGCAAGCCAGGTCGTGCAACAAGAAGTATTCGTCACCGTAAAAAACATCGTGCGTACCCAGCAGAGAAGATTTAAAGGAACCACATAGATTATGTTCGTTGTTAGTCGGGCCGCAGTTAGGATTGCAGTCGCACCACTTTTCTGCAACAAATAATAAGTGTGGCTTCATAGGTCAACTCTGTTAAAACGGCCCTTTAAATTCAATATCTTTCAAATCTGCCCGCTCTACAGGCAACCAATCATTATTGCCTTTTACTAACTCGTAGGCCGCACCAGCAATCGTGCGCCCATTAGGATAGAAATGCGCCTCCAAACTAGGAGTTGTCGGACACGTAACGGGGGCAAATCCCATGCGACGCACCCGCAAGTCGCACACCCCTTGCAAGCGTTCCATTACCTGGGCAATAATTTCAGCACTCGCCCCACACGATGTCCAATCACTATCTACGACGCAAAGTTTGCCAGTTTTACGCACCGATTCAGCAATAGTCTCAATATCCAAAGGACTTAACCAAATCGGGTCAATTACCTCTGCACTAATGCCCACTTCTTCCAGATAGCGTTGGGCCCGCAGGCACTCGATTTGCATATAGGAAATGCCAACTAAAGTGATATCTTTGCCGACAGCAGTGATCCGCGCTTTTCCCGGAAGTACCGTATAATCGGACTCCGGTACTGGCCCTTTTTGGAAGTGCAGGATGCGGTGTTCAACATAAATCACTGGGTTGCCGTCGCGGATGGCAGCAATTAAACAGCCTTTAGCATCATAGGGCGTTGTTGGTGCCACGACTTTGAGGCCGGGAACGTGCATAAAAAAGGAGTAAAGTCCTTGAGAATGTTGCGCTCCCTGTCCCCAGCTTTTACCAATCATTGCTCGCACCACCACTGGTACAGATACTTGTCCGCCGTACATATAACAGCTTTTAGCTGCTACGTTAACTAACTGGTTCATGGACAACATTAAGAAGTCCATTCGGATGTGAACGTGAATAGGTTTTAAACCCGCTAAAGCCATGCCGATCGCAGCCCCGGTCATGGCATCTTCCGAAAGGGGAGTTCCAAATACTCGTTCATGCCCGTATTTCTCCAGCAAACCTTTGGTAGTTCCTTGGATGGCTTTCGGGTCATCCACATCTAAACCAAATACAATTACTGAAGCATCTTGCGCCATTTCTTGATCGGTTGCCTCAGCAATAGCTTCTACATAGGATAGGCTTCTAGCAGTTGCTTCAGATGTTTTGAAAAGCATGGGTGGTTTGTTTAGTTTAGCTTCGACTTCAACTCAATATTTTTTTCAGCGATAGCTGCTGGATTTAATCCTCTAAAAATGGAGAATTAAATAAACAGGGCTCAGCTAGGTCGGGAGTTACTTCATAATAACTAATACCGACGCTTTGGCTGTAAATGATATGCTTCATGTGTCTTTTTTTTCCATCTATTTCTCCACGGTCTAGTTTGCGGATAAATGGAGTTACTTCATAAGCACTACAAGCGCTATCATGGAAAGCTACTATTCCCCCAGGACAAACTAAATTGTGATAGAGTAACCAATCAGACAATACAGCCGGGTAAGAATGATCCCCATCTATAAACAAAACGTCTATACCATTACTTAATCGGGAATATACTTGGTTGACTATATCAGGGCTATGGGACATCCCGATAATTAATTCACTTTTCTCTTCTTCGCAATTTTCTTTATCAAATTTTTTCAGGTTTTCCAGAAACCTTGTTACTAGAAAGTCGTGCATTTCGATGGTAACAACTTGAGAGAAAATATCTCGCCATAACTTGTGCGTACTCCCATTAACGCCTAAACCGATTTCTAGTATGCTGCCGCGCAGTCTTTTAGCTACCAATATTTCAACGAAAGCAAAAATCTCTTTCCTAACCTGTTGTATTCCATGAGCAACTTGTGTTCCCACAATAAAATCTTCAGGAACATATTTTTCCGGTCCAAATTGAGCTACCCAAGCATCTAAATTGCGGAAAACACTCTCAACTAATTCTTGATTTTTATGCCTCATTTTAACCTTCCTTAAAAACATCGGTGAATAATTCAGGATATTTTGGGAAAGGGCTAGCTTCTGCAAATTCAAAAGCTGCTTTAATTTCCGCTTCTACTTCGTCCTCAATTTTTTGACGCTCTTCAGATTCTACCAGTTCCGCTAAACGCTTTAGTTGGTCATTTTTAATCCAAGGTTCAGCTTCTTCTTTTGTCCGATAGCCCAAGTGATAATCTTCATTAGGACCAACGTGTTCTTTCCAGCGGTAGGTCATGCACTCAAAGAAAAATGGCCCCGGTTCGCCGTTTCGCAAAGCTTTAGCAGCAGCGCCTATTTTTTCATAGATAGTCAGAGTGTCATTGTCTTCAATTTTTTCTGCCGGGATACCATAACTGCGGGCGCGATCGCAGATATTATCTAACTTTTGCCGCTCGCGCTGGTGAGTGTGAATGGCATAATTATTATTTTCGCATACAAAAATCATCGGCAATTTTTTGAGAGCCGCCCAGTTCATGCTTTCTGCAAACACACCCTCGTCTACTGCGCCGTCGCCAAAGATACTGACAACAATAGAGTCTTGTGGCTGATGTTTTAGTGCATAAGCATAGCCGATGGCGTTCGCGATTGTTGTCCCGACAACCGCTGACGAACCCATCACATTTGCCGCCAGGTCTATCATGTGCATCGAGCCACCTTTGCCCTTGGCACAACCTGTTGCTTTCCCATACAATTCAGCAATCATTTTGTTTAAGTCCCCGCCCTTAGCTAGATAGAGGGCGTGGCTTCTGTAAGTGCCAAAAACTACATCATCGGGTTGCAAAGCTTCGCAAATACCAACGGATACCGCCTCTTGACCAATAGAAAGATGAACGGGACTTTTGATTTTATCCGTTGGATAAACTTTTGCAACTTCTTCTTCTACTCGGCGGATGCGGTATAGAGAACGGTAAAATTTTTCGTACATTAATTGTTCATACATGGGCTATCGCCTTTTTTTCTTCTCTTACCAAAAACCAATTGTAAGTTGCCTCTACAGCCGCCAGAAACGAAGTCTGTGGCTGCCACCCCATTGAGCGAAGTTTACCAGAATCAAGCGCTTTTAATGGCATTCCGTCTGGCTTACTTATGTCAAAGTGTAGCTGACCTCGATAGCCTATCGCTTCTTTAATTAACTCCGCAAGTTCCTTAATAGACAAATCCAGCCCCCCGCCAATATTAATCGGCATCGGGTCATCGTATTTGTCGGCGATGAAAATGCAGGCGTCTGCTAAATCGTCAGCTAAAATAAACTCTCGTCTAGCTGTGCCTGTTCCCCAAATTTCTACAGATTCAGCACTCTCGATTTTTGCATCGTGCATTTTGCGAATCAGTGCTGGGATGACATGAGATTCTTCTAAACTGAAATCATCTCCAGGGCCAAAGGCGTTAGCGGGTATTCCGGTGATGAAATTTGCGCCGTATTGATGACAGTAAGCTTGACACAATTTAATCCCCGCAATTTTAGCTACTGCATAGGCTTCATTTGTGGGTTCCAAACTACCCGTCATTAGTGATTCTACCTGCATTGGCTGCGGACAGTGTTTGGGGTAACTGCACGAAGAAGCCAGGTAAAGTAATTTTTTAACGCCATAGCGGTAGGCGCTATCAATAACATGACATTCTACGAGGAGATTGTCTAGCATTAATTCAGCGGGATACTTTTGATTTGCTTGAATTCCCCCTGATTTCCCGGCTGCTAGAAATACATATTCCGGGCGAGACTCCTCAAAAAAAGCTTTCACTTTTTCAGACTGAGTGAGGTTCGGTTCCTTTGGCGGTTTTCCGATAACATTTTGATAGCCCTGAACTTCCAATTGTCGCAGAATAGCCGAGCCAATGAGAGTTTCACCGCCTGCTACATAGATTTTAGCGTCTTTTTTCACAGAAATTATCCTATAACAACGAAGTGGGTGTTAGTTCTCGGAAAGCTGCGATTTGCTGACTAGCGCGACTTTTATCCAGTTCTGAGTAATCTTCTTGGGGTTCAAAAAAGATGATTTGACTGCCCGAAAATTCAAAATTAAACGGAACGTGGATTAATTTACTGAGCTTTTCTCTTACTTCTTGTTGCTGTGCTGGTGGTACAAATAGCAGTAGAAAACCACCACCGCCAGCACCTGTTAATTTACCACCAATAGCACCGGCTGTGCGAGCAGTTGCATAAAGGTCATCTACTTCTGGATTGGAGACTTTATCGCTTAAACTGCGTTTTGCTTGCCAAGCTTCGTGCAACAGTTCTCCGAAGCCTGTTAATGGCTGATTGCTATTTAAAATAGCGATACTTTCTTCTACCAAATCTTTTATAATCCGTAACTGCCGTCTTTTAGCATCAAGGTCGGTGACGTAACTGCCCGCGATGTCCGAGGCGGTACGTTTAATGCCAGTATAAAATAGCATTAAGTGAGAATTCAGATGTTGAATCCGCTCTTGAGTGAGGGTCATCGGTCTGACTGAAATTTCACCATTGGGCAGAAAAGAAATGTGATTGAGACCGCCATAGGCTGCTGATACTTGATCTTGTGAACCTACTGTTTCTTTTAATGCTTGTTGTTCTATGAAAATGCTTTCTTTAGTCAATTGCTGCTTGCTGGGCATTTGACCTTGGAGGGCGTATAATGCGTGCAGTAACCCTACCACAAAAGCGGAACTAGACCCCATACCACTGCGGGCGGGTAAGTCTCCGTCATGGTGAATTTCTAAACCTCGCTCTACTTGCAAGTGACGTAAAATTTCCCGAACCGCAGGGTGGGAAATTTCTTCAAAACTTTGACAGCTTTCAATTTTAGAGTAAACAAGGCGGATGCGGTGTTCGAAGAATGGGGGGAGATAGCGACAGGTTAAATAACAGTATTTGTTTATGGAAACTGCTAGGACAGCACCTCCATGCTGGTGATACCATGCGGGGTAGTCGGTTCCTCCTCCAAAGAAAGAAATGCGAAAGGGCGTTCTGCTAATGATCATGCGGTTTCCTGTTAACGGATGATTCCTGTTTCTCCTTGGAGAAAATCTTGCAGGGGTGCTAAAGCGGGGGGTACGATATCGGAGGGCAAAGTGGTGCGATTAAAAAAATGTAAGGCTTCGCTTTCACTACTAATAGATAGTTCGCCGGATATGATTTTGGCTTCTAGCAAAATATCGACTAAGTGTACCACATCGCCGTTATCTAAAAAGGTGACAATGCGGCTTTCGGGATCAGAATAAACCCCTAGAAGTCTTGTGATTTCGACCGTTAGGCCAGTTTCTTCATAGACTTCCCGCACGGCCGCTTCTGTGACAGATTCTCCTGGTTCAATTCTACCACCAGGGAGTCCCCACATTCCGCAGTCGCTGCGCTTTTCCAGTAAGATCCAGCCTCGCGAGTCTAGGACGATAACGCCAGCACCTACGCGGACGCGAGTATTTGCATCGGCGGCTTTTTTGGCGTACATTCTCTCTGCGATGGGGTTCACGCAGTTGCTCCCCGCTCGCTAAAGAGATGAGATTCGACTAAGCTACACAAGATGTGTTCAACTGCCAAATGTCCTTCTTGGATGTATGCGGTGTTGGTGCTGGGTACGGCAATGGTTACGTCTGCGATCGCAGCTAGTTTACCGCCGGTACCAGTAAGTGCAATCGCCCCTATTCCCATTTTTTTAGCTGCGGCGATGGCGAGCACCACATTGGGTGAACTACCGCTGGTGCTGATGCCGATCAATACGTCTCCCGGTTTTCCAAGGGTTTGTACTTGACGCTCAAACACGCTTTCAAAGCTGCTGTCATTGGCAAAGGCGGTTAAAAATGAGGTATCAGTTGTGAGTGCGATCGCCGGTAATCCGGGGCGTTGAAAATCTTTACTCAGCCAATTAACAAATTCAGCAGCTAAGTGCTGACAATCGGCTGCGCTGCCACCGTTGCCACACAGCATTAATTTGCCACCTGTACGAAAAGCTTCCGCAATTAGCTGAGCAGCATCGAGAATTGACTCCATACAGGCTGAGGCAATTTGGCGCTTAATGTCAGCACTTTCTTGCAAGTGCAGCGTGACAGCTTGCTCAAAGCGCAATCGGCTTGTTTGTTCTAAATCGGTAGCAGTTTTACTACGAAGACTTAACTCCTCGTCTGCGATGATCGCGCCACTCTTTTGCATTTTCTCACCTAATAGTTCAAAGTCTAGCTGCATTATTAACTATTTCCCTTGTTTCTAGAGCTATTAAGCGCTCAATAATCCGCGCCGCTTCGAGCACATCATCTACCACGTAGTCAGGGGCAACTGTTTGGCTAGTTGCCACCTCAGCACCGTAACCCGTTCGCACTAGGAAGGTGATTGCTCCTACCCTCTGCCCTAACTCGATATCGCAAGGCTTGTCACCGAGGACAAAGCTATCTTGGGGATTAAACCCATATTTTTCTGCTGCCTGTTCTACCAAACCTGCGAGTGGTTTTCGGCAGGAACAGTTATCGGCGGGGGTGTGGGGACAAAAATAAATGTCTTCTAAGTAGACACTTTCGGCTGTTAGAAGTTCCAGCATTCGCTGGTGAATTTCCAACAGCCGCTTTTCGTCAAAGAAGCCACGACCGATGCCAGACTGATTGGTAACGGCGATCGCCCCAAGTCCCATTTCCTGGATCTGACGCAAACCCTCGGCTGCACCGGCGAGCAGTTCTACCTGCTGCGGGTCTGAGAGGTAGTGGCACTCTTTGATGATAGTGCCGTCGCGGTCTAGCAGAACGAAGCGTTTGGGCCTCACAGTAGAGTCTCCGGTGCAAAAAACTGTTTTGCCATAGCATACGACTCTGGCGTACCAATGTCCAGAAAACGCCCCTGACTGCAATAGCCATAAAGTCCCCGGCCAATCCAGATAGGAAATATTTCTCGCTCTAGGGATATAGCCCCACTGGTGGGAATTGTGGCTAATAGTCTACGATTTAGCAAGTACAGACCCGCATTGATCCAGCCAGCCCCCTCAGTGTCACCTTTTTCTTCAAACTTCTGTACTTTCCCTGACGATTCCAATTGCACTCGACCGTAGCGTTTGGTATCAGACACTTGGGTTAAAAGTATTGTAGCTTCTGCGCCTTGGGCAATGTGCCACGTCCAAAAGTCACTCAAATTGGCGTGGCAAAAGGAGTCGCCGTTCATTGCCAGTACATAATCAGATTCAAAAAGGGGTAGGGCTAAGCGCAAGGCCCCGCCAGTCCCCAGTTGGGATGATTCTTGAGAATAGAGTAGGCGCATACTGCTATAAGAATCGCCAAAGGTTGCACTTACCTGTTCTCCCAAGTAACCTGTACACAGGACAGCGTTTTTACACCCACTTTGTACTAGCTGATCTAAGAGGTAGGTCAGGAAAGGTCGCCCTCGAACTTCGGCTAATATTTTGGGGCGATCGGCAACTACCGGTCGCAGCCTGGTTCCCAATCCGCCGACGAGGATAGCTGCTGTGCAATGCTGTAAGTCTGCCATGCTTTTGCGTTAAATGTTCTTGAATGGTGCTCTTCCCATCATCCGGTATCCTTTCAAAAGTTCTTTGATGCCGTCGTCTAAGGTACGTTTTGCCTCGAACCCAGCTTCTCGTAAGCGTTGGTTGGAAACAATATAATTGCGTTTGTCTGGGTCGCTACCGATGGGGGCGAAGTGAATGTAGAAATTGGGGACGTACTCTTTGACTTTGAGGGCTAATTCTTCTTTCGAGAGGTTAGCTTCATCCAGTCCCACGTTGTAGGGTCGTCCGGTCATTTTTTCAGCATTTTGAATGCAGTAAATCATGCAGTCAGCCACATCCCGAATATGGACGTAGTTGCGCTTGAAGTCTTTCTCGAAGATTACCAGATAGCCGTCTGTAATAGCTGTGTACACAAAGTGGTTTACCAGCAAGTCTAAGCGCATCCGGGGAGATGTGCCGAACACAGTAGCAAGGCGCAGGGTGATAGCGTTGGGGCTTTCCAATAGTTCCAATTCTGCCTGAACTTTTGTCTGACCGTACAAAGAAATCGGGTCGAGGGGTGTATCTTCAGTGCAGTAGGTGTCCCCGGTACTAGCGCCGTAACCGCTGTTAGTGTTGGGGTAGACGACTAACTGCTGCGGGCTCCGCAGGCGGTTGATTAGCTGTACTGCTTCTAGATTTACTGATTTTGTCATTCCGGGGTCTCGCTTGCAGGCGGGAGCACCGACGATAGCCGCTAGGGGGATGATGACATCTGCATCTTTAATGAGGCGCTGCATTAAGTCTTCGTTCCGCACGTCTCCCTCAATGAAATCAAAGGCTGGGTTGGCGCAAAGATGGAAGAGAGAATTTTGCCCATACATGAGGCTGTCGAGCGCTGTGACGCGGTATCCTGCGTCGAGTAGGTGCTCGCACAGCACCGAACCCAAATAGCCAGCGGCACCTGTGACAAGTAAGCGTGCAGTCATTTTTAGCTCCGTAAAACAATGATTTTCCACCCTGTACTTTACCCTAAGATGGCAGTTACAGGGGATTGGTTCCTTCTGATAGCGCCTACGGAGGCTATAATTACCTTGACAGAGGGCAGCATTTGTGATTTAACTAAGTTGATATTATATGAAAGTTGCCCACAATTATTCAATGTCCGTAATATATGGTAAATGACGTGAACGGGGAAAGTGCGATCGTTTATTTGAATGAGGGCAACCAATTAAAGGATGCTGGCTTTTACGACCAAGCGCTGGAATGCTACGGAAAAGCCTTAGCGATCGACCCGGAGAATGCGGAAATTCACAACCAACAGGCAGAAGTATATTGTCTCCAGGGGAAGGCGGAGGAGGCGATCGCTTGTTGTCAGAAAGCATTGACTATTCAACCAAATTATGCTGTAGCTTACAAAACTCTGGGCAATGCCTTTCTAGTAGGGGGTAAGCTGGAGGAAGCTAGGGAATCCTATGCTAAAGCGGTAGAAATTCAGCCGGATTATGCTGCTGCCTTGGCTAATTTGGGCAGTATTTATGCTCAGGAGCAAAATTGGCAGCAGGCGATTTTTTATTACCAAAAGGCGATCGCTATTCAACCCAATTTTGCTGGATTTTACCGAAATCTAGCTAGGGTATTTTCACAAATTGGCAAGCCAGAGGAAGCGACAGAGTGCGGGTATTTGGCATTGATGCTGGAACCGGACAAGGCAACAGCGGCGGAATTTCTTAGTTTGGGGAACACTCTTTTAGCTCAGGGTAAGCAAGAGAGGGCGGTTATATGTTACCGTCGAGCTATCAAACAAAATTCTAAATTTTCGGAAGCTTACTACAGTTTGGGGGAAGCTTTGGCTGCTGTTGGTGAGTGGGATGAGGCGATTGCTTTTTACGCTAAACTTATTGAAGTAGACGGGGATTCTCATCAAGTTTACCTTAGTTGGGGGGATGCCTTGGCGCAACAGGGTAAGTTGGATGAAGCGGTCAACTGTTATCAAAAGGCAGAGGAAGCACTCACTTCTGACTCGACGGCTATAGACCGGGATCTGAAATTGGCATCATTCTTAAAATCTGAGTTCAATCCTGATTTATCCAAGGCTCAAGAAGAAGTAGGAAATTTATTTCAAGGACAAAGCAGGTTTCGCGAAGCTCTTTTCTATTATCGACGCGCCTTTCAACTCAACCCAGATACGACAAACGTTCAGCACGGTTTGTGGGTAGCCCTGAGCCATACTCAAAAATGGGATGAAGCGGTAGTTTGGTATCGTCAAGCGATAGAAATTAGACCAGAGATTTCATGGCTCCATCACCATTTAGGATTAGCTCTGATGGGTTTGCAAAACTGGGAAGAAGCGGCTACTTCATTCCGTCGTGCGACTGAACTAACCCCGCAATCTTTTTGGTCGCAGCAACTTCTGGGGCAAAGTTTAGAAAAAAAAGGCTGCGGTGAGGAGGCGATTCGGGCTTACCAACAGGCAATCCAACTTCAGCCTGATGCCACCAATACTTACTTATCTTTAGGGCGGCTGTTAACAACCCAAGGCCGTGCAAATGATGCCATTCTAGTTTATAGCCAAGTCCTACAAATTAAACCAGACAATTTAGAAAGTTCCTGCAAATTAACTTGGTTGCTTTCACAAAAAAATCAGTGGGATGAAGCAATAAAATGTTATAACAAGGCTTGCGAAATCACTCCAAAAATCTTTGATTTAGAGCCAGTGAGGAAAATTTTTCAAGAAACAACCGAATATAATTTTATTAATATAAATGGTTTAACACAGAATGAAAGAATTTACATTGAGAATGCCGGATTGTCCCTCGAGTATCTGGAGCAAATTAGCAAAGATAATCAAGATTGGAAAGTGGCAATGAAAGCGGCATCCCCCGTATATGGGGGGCTACCGAAGCTTCCTGCATTTCAGCACCGAATCTTAGATACAGGTTACATTGACTCTGTTTGCCCTAGGTCTGGCAATACCCTGCGGTCAAATCAGTCATTTTTGATGGGTCAGGATTTTTACATTATTTTTTATAGGTTCATGGGTGCTGAAGTTTTTTATCTAATGGTTGCTAGTAATTACACTTACAAGTTAGCTATTTATTTGCCCAGCAGAGAAATGATTCTTGTTTTTTATGACGAAGAATGCGGACTTGGGAGTGAAAGAATGTCGCCGAGATGGTTGATCGAACAGCACGTCAATACATTAAAAAGTTATACCCTGGGTTTCTTAAATGATGTCAAATCTTATATTTTAAACAATCAACCAAAGCCAGTAACGGCTGCTTTAGGATTTCATAACAATATTGGACACTTTATTTGGAATGAGGTGTCTGGGCTTCAAGATATTTATAAAGCAGGAAAATTCAGGAAATTAGAGGCTTTAGCTGTTGGTGGTTACAATTACGGATTAGACCTGCGGCATATTTTTCCTGAAATGGAACAAGAAAATACTAACTTATTGGTATTGAATGTCCCCGGAAAATTGTCACACTTGGGATTTGAAGCTGGTGTCAAGAATAATTTATTTATTTTCACTCCAGCTTACTACGGCATCACAGAGGAGTTGGGTAGCCGACTGTATAATAATAGTTACAGCCAATGTCGCGAGGAAATTCTACAAGAAGTGGGAGAATCTAAAAAACACTTTCCACTTTTATGGATTACGCTTCGTAGTCACCACAGAGCCTGGGTATCCCAGGTAGAAGGAATTGCGAGTCTTATCGAAAAACTTTCCCAAGAATATTGTGATTTAGGCGTGATTTTCGACGGAGTGCCAGCAGAAAAAGGAAAGATGGATAAGATTATCGGTTTCATTCCTCCCACAGTGAAGACATACAACGCCTTAGACTGTAATATTTATGAAACGATTGTCTGGGTTCAGGCCCCTGATTTGTTCGTCGCTCCCTATGGGGCTGGCAGTATCTTTCCATCAATTGCTAATAAAACGGGGGTTTATCATACAAATAAAGAATGGTCAAAAGCCGAACCCTTCTGCCCAAATCCCAGAGAAAACTGCACTTTAACAGTCATGATACCTATAGATGCTGTTACTGAGGAAATGGATGCCGTATATCATTGTCATTGGATGCGAAACTATAACTGCGATTGGCAAGCAATTTACAAAGAAGTGGTTAAGATAATTGAGGGGTTAAAAAAATAATGAATAACTTAGATTCTATCCATCTAAAAATAGCGTCTTATCAACAATCAGGACACGCTTTAGCAAAAGATGGTCGTGTTAATGAAGCGATTCTTGCTTACGAAGAAGCCCTCAAACTTCAACCGGATGCAGAGATTTATTTTCACTTAGGCAGTTTGCTGACACTTTCAGGTAAAATAGATAAAGCGATCGCCGCTTACCAAAAAGCAGTAGAGATTCAACCGGATTATGTGGATTCATACTGGAACTTAGCATGGTTGTTCTCACAACAGAACAAATGGGATGAGGCTATTACCTCCACGCGAAAAGCTGGCGAACTTAAAATTCAAGGTGTTTGGGAACACTTCCAAAAAAACAGCCGCTATAGATTTATTAAACTCCACTCGTTAAGCGAAGAAGATCGGATATTTCTTGAAAATATAGAAGTATCGATAGCCAATTTAGAATTAATTAACCAAGTTAATGTTTCTGCTAAACAAAGCTATCAAGATGTTTGGAGTTATTCTCCGGAAATGCCGATTTCCAATTTTGGAATCTCTTCTAGCCTACATAGTATAATAGATAAGGGTTATGTCGAGTCAATCTGTCCTGTCTCGGGTAAAAAAATTAAATCCGATCAATCATTTTATGTCGATCACTACCAGTACATGATTTTTTATCGTTTTTTAGGAACAGAATTATTTTATTTAGTCGTAGGAGGTAATTGGGTAAGGTTTAATATAGCTATTTACTTTCCATTCAAAGATTTAATTATCAGTTTTTGCGATCCAACAAATGGGATTATGATGGAAGCGGCCCCTGTTGACTATTGGGTAAATATTTTCAAAAGTTATACACTTAGTTGTCTAAACGATGTCAAAGATTATCTCTTAAGCGATCAACCTAAAAAAATATCTGCTGTCTTGGGAATGTGGAATATAGGGCACTATTTCTGGAACGAGATTTCAGCAATACAGGAGCTATATGAAACTAAAAAATTAAATAAAGTAGATGCCTATGTAATAGGACCAAATAATTATTTAGATATTCAAGATATTTTCCCAGAAATAAGGGCTGAAAAACCAAATGTGGATTTTTTTTATTTTCAAGCACAAGCACCTTATTGGTATCTTCATGCAGAGCTACCGCAGCCGACTTATTTTCAATTCTGTTTAACCAACAATTTTTTCACGGTTAAGCTAACGGCATTGTGTATTAAAGAAAAATTGGCGAGCAGAATATATCATAATTCTTACAAGAAGTGTAGACCAAATTTTTTACAAAAAGTAGCAAAATCTAAACAACACTTTCCGCTGTTATGGATCTCAATTCGTAGCCACACAAGAGAATGGATTTCGCAGGTGGAAGGAATTGCGAATATTATCAGAGACCTCTCAAATGATTTTCCTACACTGGGAGTTATTTTTGATGGAATGCCCACAGAAAAAGCCAATATGGAAAAAATTTTAGAGCTAATACCTCCTAACATTAGTACATATAATGCTCTTGATTGTGAAATACATGAAACCTTTGTATGGGTGTATGCTATAGACCTATTTATCATGGGTTATGGAGCAGGAAGTGTATTTCCTTGGATAGCCAATAAAATTGGTCTATATCATGGAAACACACACATGGTTCGCTATGAAGAAGCATTTTGCATTCATCCCAGAGAAAACTGTCAACACACATTTTTTGTATCTAGAGATGCTATTACTGAGGATCTTGATTCAGTTTCTCATCCTCACACCCGTAACTACGATGTAGATTGGAGAGCCATTTATAATAAAGTAGTTAAAATAATTGAGAAGTTAAACGAGGAAAGAATCGTAACAAGCGAGTAATGTTTAACAGTTCTACCGAACTTAGGAATGAAAAATCAATAACTGGCACAATTGAACCCCAGAAGTCTTGCTCTACGGTAAACTATTGCACAATTAGTCACCTTATTTGTTTTTCCTTCCTTCGGGTGTTAAAAATCGTCGAAAGGCTTACGCAGAAAGACTTTGCCGGAAAGTTGATAAAAATAGAACCATCAAAAAATCCTGGGGGGGTAACAACCAGGCTGAAACAAAGAGGGAGTAAGGATTACAGGGCTATTTCATTCTGAACAAGATTTTGAGTGTGTTAAGATTAAAGCCAGCACTTCGTTGCGCTTGAGCCATGTTATTAAAACCGTTATCTCGGTACAAATTGAGGGCAAAATTGCGGGCGATTGCCCAAATTTGCACCAGTGGTGGGGTGCGAATACGAGAAGCATCCTCGCCTTGAGTTACGTCTCGAACATAATGGACTTTGTTCTCAACGCCCCAGTACCCTCGAATTCGTGCTGCAAAAGCTTGAACCGTATCAATAAATGAGGCAACGTAATAGCGAGTAACGGTTGTGACTTCAATGATGGTCGCCCGATGCACAAGGCGTTCGGACTGAACTCGAATCAAGGTTTGTAGTCCAGGAAAATCGGGAATTCCATCAAGGATATGACTAATGCTGACGGTGCGTTTTTCAATGCGACCATGCCCTTTATTGATTTGTTGGGTCGTTGCTTGTGGTTGAAAATTGGCTACTACAGCTGCAAGTAAGCCTGACTGATTGCCTTTGAGTGCACCGATATAGTCATTATGGCTGTCAATGATTGCAGTCGCTGTTTTTTTGGGTGCTGATGGCATCAAAAGCGAACACCACTCCTTGTAATGCCATCTGTTTGATGAAGGCAGGCAAAGCAGTGATTTCATTCGTTTTCGACTCGACTTCGTAGGGTTCTAGAATCAAGCCCCGCTCGACAATATAAGCCGTGACCAGCATAATCGCCGGATGTGAGTCTACTGTGGGGTCATCGCTGATGGCTTCATAAGAGCCTCGCAGCACCTTGCCGTCGGTGGCAATGGTTTCTCCAGGTAAAGGTTGAATGCCGAAGAATCGAGATAAACAAGCCGAGTAATCCCGGTAATCGAGTCGCAACAGTGTCCGCCGAATTGTGCTGTAAGACGGTAAGCGCCCTTTGGGTGGCGCTTTCCATGGCTACCAATTCATCATGGTAGGCCCAAAGCCAGTCTCCAATCGCCAGAAATCCACGATTTCCAGCCGTCACCGACAGAGTAAACAAAGCTAAACATAGAGCTTGTGTATGGCGTTGTCCTGCGGTACGCCGCGTATCAGGCAGGGCTGTAAAAGCTTCGACAATGGCAAGTTGAGACATCGTAGACGGGCCTGATAGTGAGAATCAATCCAATATCATATCAGCCTTTCGATCAGAATGAAATAGCCCTGGTAAGGATTAAGCCAATGTGTGCTAAAAAAAGATAGGCAGCAAAATTGTTATACGCTTGCCTATCCAAAAAATAATGATACCAACATTCTACCGGATTCATTTAGAAAAAAAACTAACGTTAGCTCAGTTTAAGCTGATTGAAATCTTGTTACCTGTGATACAATCCGAAAAACAAATCAGATTAGAACGGCTCTCCCGCGTATTTCCCTCTCTAATTACCAGCGAAAGTCGGCGACGTAAGTTACAAAGATTTTTGGATTTGCCACACTTAACTATTTCATTAATTTGGTTCCCATTAATTACTTATTGGTTGACAACTTATTGTCGTGTTGGTACTCGTTTATCAATCGCCATTGACCGCAGTCAATGGGGGCGCATTAATCTTTTGGTTCTTCAGTATCTAGTATGCTAAACTAACAATTAAACTGCCAAGTAAGCAAACATCTAACTCGGAAGTTTTCAAAGTTTCTAAACCCGTAAGCAGAACGTTTAATCAACTTGAGCTTATTGTTGATGCCCTCAACAACACCACTCGTAGTCTTATAATCAAAGTAAGCAATAATCTCATCTAGCCAACGAATAATAGTGTTCTGACTATCGGGAAAATATTTTTTGGCTCCTGATAGCCATCTTCCCAGTTTAAATAAACCAACCAACCAATTATTAGTCTGTTCAAAAATCTTTCTGAGCTTTTCTTTTAATTCATGCCTGAGCTTGAGAGTAGGAGATACATCTTTAACTTGCAGGAGTTTAGTTTTTTGCTCTTCACTCAGGTCTATTTCGTTCTTCAGCAACACATATTTACTTTTCTTCAATCCTTCTAAAACTCTCTCCTGCTCGACTTTTTCTTCTGAAGAGCCTGCTTGTTTAATTAAATCTTCTACCTGTCTTCTCTCGCGCTTTCTTTCGGCGTCTAATTCCCTGTTTATTTGTGCCATTACATGAAATCGAGCGGCGACTACTTGAGCATTTGGCATCAGGTCTATTACTACATTTTTATAACCTTTCCATAAATCTATACTTACTTCTTCTATTTGCTCTAATACCTCTTTTCCCCACTCCAAGAGGACTTCCCTAATTTCTTCTTGTTTTCTTCCTGGCAACATCAAGCATTAGCTTAGACTTCTCTAAATCTATTAATACTGCACAGTAATTCCCTTTTCCTTTAATTACAGCTATTTCATCAATCCCTAATCTCTTCAACTCGCTAGGCTTGGCTTTCAAGTATTCTTTCGCTGCATCTTTCAACATCCTTTCTATTTCTTCTGTTGTCACTACTCCTTTTTTGGCTACGCTGTGGATATCGTTCTCTAACACTTCTTGAATTATTTTCCTGGCTAGCCGTTTCCTATAGCTTCTTCTTTTTCTGACAAACTCTAACTCTTCACTAAATGGCTTGCCACATTTTTCACATTTAAACTGTCGTCTGTTAATCTCTAAAAATACGAAGTTCTCTCCCCACGGTAAATCTTTGACTAGGTATCGATGATTTTGATGTAATCTATGGCTTTTTGTCCCACAGCGGGGACAGCTACTTTCCTTTCCAATTTGTTCGAGCTGTAAAATTATTCCAATCCCTTCATGCTGGCGATGTGAGATTACTTTTATTCCCTCTATATTCAACAGCTTTGTTAAAAACTTTATCTCATTTTTCGTTCTCATGGCTGTTAAATCCACCTAACCCCTCTA